>DAOPJF010000137.1:0-6779 GCA_035399525.1 Candidatus Krumholzibacteriia bacterium
CAGGACGACCGCGACGTGATCGTCGAGTACCAGATCAACCAGCACCTGCTGCTGCAGTCGGAGGTCCGCCGCCGGATCGACGAGAACCAGGGGCAGCCCACCTACAACCTGGACTTCAAGTACCGCTTCGAGTACTGAGGAGACCCCGCCCGCCGCGCGCCGCGCGGCCGCCGGACCGAGACGGAGCCATCGTGACCGACATCCTGGCCAGACTCAACGACGCCCAGCTGCAGGCGGTGACCGCCCCCGAGGGCCCGGTCCTCGTCGTCGCCGGCGCGGGCTCGGGCAAGACCCGCGTGCTGACCACCCGCGTGGCCTGGCTGCTGCACGAGCGGGGCGTGCGCCCGGGCGAGATCCTCGCCTACACCTTCACCAACCGGGCGGCCCGCGAGATGCGCGAGCGCGTCGGCCAGGCGGTGGGCGAGGACCGCGCTCCGTTCTGGATCGGCACCTTCCACGCCACCGGCCTGAAGATCCTGCGCACGGACGGGGCGCCGGTGGGCGTCGAGCCGGGGTTCTCGATCTTCGACACCGACGACAGCACGCGCCTGCTGAAGCAGGTCATGGGCGAGCGCAACATCGACCCCAAGCAGTTCACGCCCGGCGCCACGCGCGGGGTGATCAGCCGCTGGAAGAACGACGACACCACGCCGCAGCAGGCGGCCGCCCAGGCCCGGTCGTTCGTCGAGGAGAAGTACGCCGAGCTCTTCCTGCACTACGAGGCCGCCCTGCGCCGCTGCAACGCCCTGGACTTCGACGACCTGATCCTGCGCACCGTGCACCTGCTCGAGGAGCACGGGGCCGTGCGCGAGAAGTACGCCTCGCGGTTCCGCCACGTCCTGGTGGACGAGTTCCAGGACACCAACCCGCTGCAGCTGATCCTGGTCAAGCTGCTGTCGAGCGGCCACGGCAACGTGTTCGCGGTCGGCGACGACGACCAGAGCATCTACTCGTGGCGCGGGGCGCGGGTCGAGAACATGCTCAACTTCGACGAGTACTTCCCCGGCGCGGCCACCTTCCGCCTCGAGCAGAACTACCGCTCGACCGGCCACATCCTGGCGGCGGCCAACGGCGTCATCGCCCACAACAAGCGGCGCAAGGGCAAGAACCTGTGGACCGCCGACGGCGACGGCGACCTGCTGGTCGAGGAGGAGTTCGTCGACGACGAGGACGAGGCCGCCCGCGTGGTGGCCATCGTGCGGGCCGAGATGGAGGCCGGCGGCAGCCGCGGCGACGTGACGGTGCTGTACCGCACCAACGCCCAGAGCCGCGTGCTGGAGGACGCCCTGCGCCGCGCCCACATGCCCTACCAGGTCGTGGGCAGCCAGCAGTTCTACGACCGCAAGGAGGTGCGCGACGTCCTGGCCTACCTGAAGCTGGTGGCCAACCCGGCGGACGCCGTGGCCCTGCAGCGGGTCATCAACGTGCCCAAGCGCAAGCTGGGCGACACCACCGTGGGCCGCCTGCTCGACCTGGCGGTGGCCTCGGGCCTGACCCCGGGCGAGGCCGCGGCCGAGCCGGGCCTGCTCGAGCGCGAGATCGCGCCCGCGGCCTGCAAGCGCATCCGCGAGTTCTTCGCCATGACCACGCGGTGGCGGGCCCGGGCCGCCGAGGGCCTGCCCGTGCACGAGGTGCTGCAGGCGGTGGTCAAGGACATCGGCTACCTCGGCCATCTCGAGCAGGACGACCCCGAGACCGCCGAGGGCCGCAGCGAGAACGTGGCCGAGCTCGTGAACGCCGCGGGCGCCTTCCACGAGCAGTCGAGCGGCGGCACCGTCGAGCAGTTCCTCGAGCAGGTGGCGCTGGTGGCCGACCCCGACACCATCCAGGACGGCGAGGGCACCGTGCGCCTGATGACCGTGCACACGGCCAAGGGCCTCGAGTTCCCCGTGGTGATCATCGCCGGCTGCGAGGACGACATCCTGCCCCACATCAACGCGCGCGAGGACGAGGCGGGCCTGGAGGAGGAGCGGCGCCTGTTCTACGTGGCCCTGACCCGCGCCCGGCGCCGGGTGTACCTGCTGCACGCCTCGCGCCGGCGCCGCTTCGGCGCCTGGCAGGACAGCCTGCCCTCGCGTTTCCTGGCCGAGGTGCCCGAGGAGAGGATCGAGCGCCGCCGCCTGGACCGCGCCTGGCAGCAGCCGGTGGCCGGCTCGCTGTTCGGCGACGCGGCCGGGCGCACCCAGCGCCGCGGCGCCTGGACCACGCCGCCGCCGGGCGGCGCGCGCCGCACGGGCCCGCCGGCCGTGCGGCCGGACCAGTGGGGCTCGTCGAACCGGCCGAAGGCCGGCCAGGCGTCGTCGTCGGCGCCGGCGCGCGTCTCGTGGGATGCGGACGTGGCCCAGGACGCGCCCTACTACGAGGGCCAGCTGGTCAGCCACGGCATCTTCGGCCCGGGCCGGGTCGTGCGCGTGGAGGGCAGCGGCGGCGACATGCTGGTGACCGTCGACTTCAGCGAGGCGGGGCGCAAGCACATCAACCCGCGCTTCGCCCCGCTCGTGCCCATCGACTGATCCGCCCGCTCAGGACTGGAACAGGTACTGCACCTTCAGGAAGTAGGTGCGGCTGTCCAGGCGCCAGCCGTCGACGGGATCGACCGCCCCGTCGAAGTCGGCGTAGTGCCGCGTCGAGCCCACGTAGAAGATCGAGAACGGGTTCAGGCGCCAGGTGACCAGCGGGTCGGCGTCCCAGGTGCGGCCGAAGTCGTCGTACTGCAGCACCAGCCGCAGCGACCATTCGCGCGTCACCTGCAGGTCCACGCGCGTGCGTGCCACGTAGCCCCGGTACAGTTCGCGGCCGTCGTCCAGCGCCTCGCTGTCCAGGTGCTGGTAGGACTGGTACAGCTTCAGGCGGTCGATGGGCTTCAGGTTCACCCACCACACGACGTTGGTCTGCCGGCCCATGGTGTACTGGCCGCGGGCGATGCGGTCGCCCCAGCCGTATTCGAACCCGCCGTCCACCAGGTCGGCGGGCTTGGTGTTGATCTCGAAGCGGCTGTCCCAGATGCCGTCGTACTGCACGCCGCCGTAGTTCTCGGCGCTCTTCATGTGCTGGAAGTAGAGGGCGGTCTGCGCCACCTTCAGGCGCGTGAACAGGCTGGCGAAGACCCACTGGTCCTTGCGTGCGCCGGTGAAGTCCCAGACGCGGGCCACGTTCACCTGGGGCTGCACCACGTCCACCAGCGAACCGTCGGCGTAGAACGTCCAGTTGGTCCAGGCGCCGGCCTGGCGCTGGTCGTTGCGCGGCTCGAAGCCGTTTTCGGCGCGGAAGGTGGGGCTCTTGGAGGTGTAGTCGACGCCGAAGCCCCAGTGCCGTCCATCGCGGGCGAAGCCCGACTGGAAGGCCGATCCCCAGAACTCCTCGCCGTCGAACACCGCGGTGTGGCGCCCCTCGTCGAAGGTCACGCTGTCCAGATCGGCATCCACGGTCAGCGACAGGTCGTTCGGCTCCTCGGTGTGCGATTCCAGGGCCTGGAACCGGAAGGTCCAGGCGCGGGTCAGCCGCAGGCGCAGGTCGGCGCCGAACACGCTGCCCGAGCCGCCGCCCTCGTGGCGCCGGTCCGTGGCGATGAACCCGATGTGGGTGCCCTCGCCCAGCGCGCGCCGGTAGCGGGCCAGGCCCGACCAGCTGCGGCCGCCGGCGACCAGGGCGCTGCGCTCGGCGAACGGCAGCACGTACGGCGAGGTCTCGTCCTGGGCCGCCAGGAAGGCGAAGTTGCTGCTGCCCGGGCGGCCGGTCACCTTGGTCGCCCACAGCGGCTGGTTGATCGAGCGCGTGTACACCACGTTGAAGTCGGTGGCCCAGAGGTCGGCGCCCTCCTGGAAGAAGGGCCGCTTCTCGGGGTAGAACAGTGCGAAGCTCGAGTTCACGTCGATCTGCGCCGCGTCCGACTCGACCTGCGAGAAGTCGGGATTGATGGTCGCCTCGGCCTTGGTGGTCGGCGACACGCCGTACCCGACGCCCAGCGAGGCCTCGCCCAGGATGGGGCCGTGCGCGAAGGCGTCGCCCTCGCGCCGGGACTCCTGCCGCGCCGTGAACGCCGGCAGCACGTCCAGCCCGCTGCCCGGGCGCACGCCGCGGATGCCGCGCACCGTGCCCCACTGGCAGGGCCAGCACGCGTCGTCGCGGTCGTAGCGTGCCCACGAGTACTGGCCGCGCACCGCGCGCGGGTGGTTGCGCCAGAAGTCGACGCGCCATTCCTGCTCGGGCTTGTCGGGAAAGCGCAGGCTCGTCCAGGGAATGGCCAGCTCGACCTGCCAGCCCTCGTCGGTGATGCGGCCCGAGCTGTGGAACACCAGGTCGAAGGTCATGTCCTCGCCCTGGCCGTTGGACCACAGCAGGTCGCCCTGGATGCCGTAGGGGTTCACGGCGATCTCGTAGGCCCAGCCCTGGTCGGCGAAGGTGTCCAGGCAGAGGATCACGTAGTCGTCGCTCCAGATGCGGTCGCGCTCGGTGAAGCTGGCGCGCACCTGGGAGGGATCGTCGAGGCACACGAAGGCGCAGTACAGGTAGTCGTCGTCGTAGCTCAGGTAGGCCCGTGTCGGCACCGGCGGTTCGACCTGGTCGCCGGGCGCGTGCTCGGAGAAGTGCCGGGCCGGCGGGGCCTCGACCCACGCGCGGTCCGTGAGCAGCCCGTCGACCTGGACGGGCTCGGGCGCGCGGCGCACGGTCAGGTCGGGACGGGGCGTGGACGTCCAGCCCGGCTCGGACGCGGCGGCGGGCAGGGCGGCGGTGCAGACGGCAAGGACCAGGTACGCGAGGCGCAGGAAGCCGGCAACGGTGCGACGGGCCATGGGAACAGGGTCCTCTCGGGTGCGGACGAGGCGCGTGGGATGCCGCGGTCCGGACGGGGAGGGCCGGTTCGGGGGCGGCGGCGCCCTCCTGGCGCCGCCCCGGCCGTCCGGGCGCTTCGTACGGGGCAGGAGACCGCCGGGTTGCGCGCCCGCAACGATTCAGTGGACCAGGACGGCGCGCCGGACCACCCGCCCGCCCGGGACGCGGAAGTCGAGCCAGTAGACGCCCGACGCCAGGAGCACGCCCCGGTCGTCCCGCGCGGTCCAGCGCCAGGTCTCGGCCACGTCCGCGCCCGAGGCGGGGAAGGTCGCGCGGCCGACCAGGCGACCGCGGGCGTCGTGGACGCGGACGGTCACCGGCCCGGCCGCCGCGGCGGTCACGGCGAACGCCGCTCCCGCAGCCGGCAACGGGTTGGGGAACGGACCGGTCACCTGCAGCCGCGGCGGCGGCACCGCGCCGCGGTGCATCAGCACCAGGCTGTCGGGATCGACCGCCACGCTGCGCAGCGGCCCGGGCACGGCGAAGCGGAACTCTCCTGTCCGCTGCATCAGGCGTGCGGTCACGTCCTGGCTGCCGAGGGCCGACACCAGGCGCAGCGGCACCGCCATCGGGACGACCGTGGGCTGGCGCTGGGTCAGCGTGACGGTCACCTCGGCGGCGCCCGCCGGCCCCGGCGCCGCGTCCCAGGCGGCGTCGAGCGCGGGCACCTCGTCGGTGTCGAGCCAGAAGGCGAAGAAGGGCCCGAGATCGAGCCCGCCCGCGCGCGCGGCGGCCGCCTCGACGTCGGCGCGGCCCACCGAGCCCCGCGTCAGCGCGGGGTCGCCCGTGTAGTCGGCCAGGAAGGCGAAGAAGGCCCGATCGTCCAGCAGCAGCCGCAACGCGTGCAGGACCCAGGCGCCCTTGTCGTAGACCAGCAGGTTCGGCAGGATCGGATCGGGGTCGCCGAGCAGGCCGTCCCCGGCGAACAGCTGCGGGTGGGTGCGGGCGCCGATCCGCTGCATGTAGTCGCGGTAGGCGCCCCGGCCGCGCGCGTGCTCGACCCACAGCGCCTCGGCATAGCGCGCGAAGCCCTCGTTCAGCCAGATGTCGCGCCACGCCGCCGGCGTCAGGCTGTCGCCGAACCACTGGTGCGCCATCTCGTGCACGATGAAGTTCTCGTAATAGCCGTCGCCCGTCAGCAGGTACTGGCTGTAGCTGGTGGCGGTCTGGTGCTCCATCGCGCCGATCCACTTGATCTCGGCCTGCGCGTACTTCTCGCCCGGGAAGGGCCAGGGGCCGAGGATGTCCGTCAGCAGTGCGAACATGGCGCACGTGGGCGCGAAGTCGTGGGCCGCCGCGGCGCTGTCGGGCGGGAAGACGCGGAACTGCAGCGCCACCGACGGGCCGTCCGCGGGCGCGCAGGCCTCGTCCCAGCCGACGTAGTCGCTCGCGGCCACCGACACCAGGTAGGGGGCGATGGGATAGGCCTCGCGCCAGGCCCAGCGGCGCCAGCCCGGCTCGGCGTCGGTGATCGCCACCAGCTCGCCGTTGGCCATGACCGAGAGGCTGTCGGGCACCGTCGCCGCCAGCGAGACCGGCAGCTTGTCGCCCGGCACGTCCTTGCAGGGCCACCAGGCGTGGGCCGACCAGGGTTCGCTCACGCTGGCGATCACCGGCACATCGTCGCTGCGGTCCTCGCGCGTGCCGTTGTCGTGGGTGCGGAACATCAGCCCGGCGTTGAACGGACCGTGGGCCGGGGGCGTGCCGTGCCAGCGCACGACCACCGAGTCCGCCACGCCGGGCTCGGCCGGCGGCGCGAGGACGATGTGCAGGCTCTCTCCCTCGCGCACCCAGGTGGCCGCCAGGCCCCGGCGCTCGACGCCGTCCAGGGCGAAGGCCGCGACGAAGTCCAGGTGCAGCGTGTCCAGGGCGGCGTCGACCGCCGTGAAGCCGAGGACCGCGGTGCCGGTCATGGCGCGGGCGGCAGGGTCCAGGCGCAGGTCCAG
>DAOPJF010000138.1:0-6771 GCA_035399525.1 Candidatus Krumholzibacteriia bacterium
GAATTCCGCTGAAAAAGAATTGGCTCCTCGGGTAGGGCTCGAACCTACAACCCTGCGGTTAACAGCCGCATGCTCTACCATTGAGCTACCGAGGAGCCTATTCGAATTTCGGGCCTCCGCCCGCGGCCATACCACATCGGCACGAGCCGGACGGGCTTGAGCGGAGGGGGAATATAGGTCGCACCGGGGGGTTCGTCAAGAAATCAGCCGGAAACCCCACCCTGTTCGGGCCCGCCGCTCCCTGGCTTTGGCAGCTGAGCCTCGTGCCAGACTGCGACCACCACGAGGCCGGTTCCGCTGCGTCGGTAGAACAGCCGGTACGGCCTCACGATGACCTCCCGGTACGGAGAGCCGGGAAACTCCGGAACCGGCCTTCCTGCCTCCGGAAACGCGGCGATCCGCTCGAGTGCCGCCTCGATCCGCTCCAGGACTGCGGAGGCGGCGCCCGGCCTGTCTACGGCGATGTAGGCAAGTGATTCGATCAATTGGCGCTCGGCCTGCGCCGTGAACTGCACGTTCAAGCGTCACCGTCGTCCAACAGCGATCTCGCACGCTGCAGCACGCCGCTTGCCGGACGGGTCAGCCCCGCAGCCGCTTCGGCGTCACCCGACAGGAGAGCCCTGGCCAGGGCAAGGTCATGCTGGTCCTTCTCATAGGCCTCCAGGCTCTGCAGCACGGCGATGCCCCTCCCCCTTTGCGTCAGGACGATGGGCGCACCGCCCTCCTGCAGCAGCTTCAGCACGGCGGCGGCATCACGGCGGAAGTCCGAGACCGGGACGATCTTGGGGATCTGCATCAAAGGCACCTCCAGACGTACCTTTGATTGTATCATGGCGTCTGCCTCCTCGCAATGCCCGGCGTCACAGCAGTGGCCGCTACTTCTCGAACGCCACCAGGAACCGCCACCCCCGCCCGTCGCTGCCCTCGCCTACGGGCCGGGCGGCGTAGCAGCGCACGTACGGGTGCTTCCACGCGAACGGCAGCTGCAGGCGCGAGCCGAACCCGAAGCCCACGTCCACGCGCTGGCCGGCGGTGCCCTCGGCGGGCAGCGGGCCGCTCTCGTGCCAGGTGCGGCCCCAGTCGGCGAAGGCCAGGGGCTGCAGGCGCCAAGCGCCCACCACCGGCAGGCGCAGGGCGTGCAGCAGGTCCAGGTTCAGGCGCAGGTCCAGCGAGGCCCAGGCGGCGCCGTCGCCGCCCAGCTCGGCGGCCGGATAGCCGCGCAGCGCGCCGTAGTCGCCCAGCCAGGGCTTCCACTGGCGCGGGGCCTGGCCGTCGAAGGCCCGGGCGGCACCCTTCAGCACCCACTGGTTGCCCAGGCCGTCCAGCACGTCGAGGGTGGCCGCGCCCGCGACCTCGCGCCGGGTCACGTCCCGGGCGTCGTGCCACGTGACCGCGCCGTCCAGGGCCAGGGGGCCCGCCGACCATGCGGCGCCGGCGCCCAGGCGCTGGTCGTCCAGCGCCTCGGCGGCCAGGTTGCCGTCGGGGCGCAGGCGGCGGCCCAGCACGTTCCAGGTGGCCGACTGCTGCAGCGACCGCTCCTGGGCGTAGCCCACCTCGCCGTACAGGTCCAGGCCCGGCAGCGGGCGGCCCACCAGGCGGGCCGAGGCGCCGCGGCTTTCGAAGTACTGGTTCGGGTCGCTGCCGTAGAAGAAGGCCGAGGCCGAGCGGGCGTGGCGGCGGCCGTCGCCGGCGAACAGGCGGGCCTCCTTCCAGCCGGCGGCCTGCAGCTCCAGCGGCGGACGCCGGCGCTCGCCCATGCCCGCGGGCGCGCCCCGCAGCAGCGGCGCCCGCAGGTCGGCCGTGAACTCGGGGCGTCCGTTGGCGAAGGCGTAGCCCGCGCCCAGGTCCAGCCGCGGGCGCGCCGGGCCGTGGCGGCGCAGCGTGGCGCCGACCCGCAGCACCGGGCCCTGCACCCGGTTGTAGCCGGGCGTCACCAGCCAGTGCGGGCGCAGGGTCAGCGGGCTGTGCTGCTGCAGGTCGGCCAGCATGCGGCTGCCGACCACCGTCAGCGAGTCGATGCGGTCCGGGCCCAGGGCCACCGGCGCCAGCTCGGGCGGCAGCTCGGCCTGCCACACCGAGGCGATGCGGCCCCAGTAGGCGGCCAGCGAGTCGTCCGACGCCTGCTCGCTCATCCAGAACTGGTCGGGGTCCAGGTTGCCGTTGCGCAGCAGGCGCGGCACGCGCGAGGCGGGGGTGCGCGCCTGGCCGTTGATGACCGCGTCGCGCAGCTGCACCCGCAGCTCGATGACGCGCGGGTTGTCCACCAGCGGCACGGGCTTCAGGTCGATCTCCAGCATCACGTCGGTGGTGAACCAGTACTCGCCCAGGCGCTCGCGGACCAGGCGGAACACCGGCACCGCGTCGACGAACATGGGGAACGGAACCACGTCGGTCATGCGCGCCTCGACGCGCCGCACCGCCCAGTGGCTGTAGTCCACCCACACCGTGCCCGTGGGCAGGGCCTCGAACCGGCTCCTGGGACGGAAGTCGATGCGGTAGACCAGGTCGTTGCCGACCAGGTCGACCGACGCCAGCGTGTAGTCGTAGCGGTAGGCCGAGCCGGGCGCGAACGGCATGGCCATCATCATGCCGTTCTCGACGTCCTCCCACTGGGTCCGGGGCTTCTCCTCGATCTCCTCCTTCACCACCGCGCCGTCCTTCACCGTGCGCTCGCGCCGCCACAGGCGCACCGTCTGCAGGCCCTGGTCGTCGCTGATGCGGGCGCGCTCGGCGGCCTCGGTCACGCGGTAGTCCTGGCGGCTGCGGTCCGGATCGTCGCGCTCGACCAGGGTCACCAGCTGCGTGTACTCGACGCCGCGCATGCGGCGCTGCTCCTGCTCCATGCGGCGGCCGACGGCGTCGATGATCTCGGCGAGGGACACGCGCCGCGCCGTGACCATGGTCGAGTCGACGGCGCCCGGGTCGAAGGCGAAGGTGTCCTCGAAGGCGATGACCACGCCCTTGCCCGACAGCAGCAGGCTGTCGGTCTGGGCGCCGGTGACCAGGCTCCAGTCGATGCCCTCGAGGGTAGGCACGCTGTCGGGCCAGGCCAGGGCGGTGTCGGCGGGCGCGAGCGCCGCATCGGGCCGCGCGGATTCCGGCTCGGGCGCGGCGGCCGCCGCGCAGGCGACCAGCAGCAGGGCGGACAGCAGGCGGATCATCTGGTACTCCCGGGATGGGAACGGTGGCGAGGCGGTCCCGCGCCGCGGATGCGCCGTGGCGCGGGACCGCTCCGGTCGGCTGTGGCTTCGGCCCGGGGCCGCGCCGGCAGGACGGCCGCCGGCTCCCCTGGGGATGCGCTTCGGATCCGGGCCCCTGCCTCGGCGCCGGCCCGCGCTGAGGCGGCCGGTCCGGAGCGCGGCCCGTTGCACGAACGGGACCGCCGGGGGCCGACAGGGCCCAGCGGCCCCCCCGCGCCCGCGGCGCACGATCGACGGTCGAACGCACGGGGCGACGGAAGGTTTCCGCTGTCGACGGCCGATGGCGTCGCGTGCGCCGCTGACGCCCGGCCGCGACATCCTAGCGCTGCGGCTTCACGAACCGGACGAAGAAGGCCGTCACCGCGTCCTTGCCCGCGCGGCCGGCGGCCACATCCATGGTCAGGGCCTCGAGGTCGTCGTCGCCGGCGGCGAGCCGGGCCCCGTTGAGCACGAGGAACACCTCGGCCGCCGCCACGGCCACGCGCTTGTTGCCGTCGACGAACGGATGGTTGGCGCACAGGTGGAAGTGGTAGGCCGCGGCCTTGGCCGCCAGGCCCCGGTGCAGGTCGACGCCCGCGAACGCGGCGTGCGGCATGGCCACCGCCGATTCGAGCAGGCCGCGGTCGCGCAGGGACGGGTCGCCGCCGAACTCGGCGATGACGCGGCGGTGGATGGCCAGCACCGCATCGACCGAGAGGTAGCGCGGCGCCGCGGTCACTGCGCGAGCTTGCGCAGCACCTCGCGCCGGCGCGCGACCACCGCATCGAGGGCCGCGCCCACGTCGTCCGCATCCAGGAGCTGCGGATGGGTCGGGGCCACGATGAGCACGCCGTCCTGGATGGTCAGCTGCACCTGCCCGCCCTCCTGCAGCCCCAGCAGGTCGAGGATCGGCTTGTCGAGGATCAAGGCGTTGCTGTTGCCCACCTTGCGGAGCTGCTTGATCATCCCGCCCTCCTTGTTATAACGATATTATAACGGCAATCCGAGACGCAGGCAAGAGCAGGATCGGGGCCCGCAGGCTCAGGCCTCGGGCATGGCGCCGGTGACCAGGTACCGGCGCAGCTGCTCGGCGCTCAGGGTGTTCAGGATGCTCGCGCAGCAGATGCCCGCCGCCTGCGCCAGCTGGGCGCCGTGGCGGTAGTCGACGATGCGCGCGGCGCGGTGGGCGTCGGGGCTGATGGCCAGGGCCACACCCTTGTCCTGGGCGCGGCGGCACCAGGCCCAGTCCAGCTCGGGGGACTGCGGGTGGGCGTTGATCTCCAGCGCCGTGCCGCCGGCGGCCGCGGCGGCGATGACCGCGTCCATGTCCAGCCCGTTGCAGTCGGTGCGCAGCATGCACTCGCCCACCGGCTTGCCGATGATGCTGACCCGCCGCATGCGCGCCACGCGGCACACGCGCTCAGTCAGGCTGATGGGCGCCGGCTCGGGCACCGTGGGGAACGAGACGATGACGTAGTCGAACAGGGCCAGCGTCGCGTCGTCCACCGGCAGCGTGCCGTCGGCGTTCGCGTCGAGCTCGACGCCCTGCAGCAGCTCGAACTCGCCCAGGTGCGGGCGCAGGGCGTCGATCTCCAGGCGCTGGGCGCGCACCTCGTCCACGTCCAGGCCGTCGCGGTGTACCTCGGTGCGGAAGTGGTCGCTGATGCCCAGGTACTCCAGGCCGATCTCGCGCGCCGTCTCGACCATCGACTCGAGGGAATGGGCGCCGTCGCAGTAGCGGGTGTGGCTGTGCAGTATCCCGCGGATGTCGCAGGGGCGCACCAGGTCGAAACGCGACGGGCGGTGCAGGGCCGTGACTTCCTCGAGGGTGAAGTGGCCGGTGCGGGCCGCCTTGCACTCGGGCGCCGCCGGCGCCGCCAGGGGCTCGTCGCCTTCCTGTGCGCCGTCGTCGTTCGGTTTGCGGTGCCCGTCGTGGAACACGCTGCCCCTCGGATCCTGGTCGTGCTGGTGGTGGCGCGGCGGCGCGGATGCGCGCGGCGCGGGCTCGGCATCCACGTTAGTTTCAAGGTGCGGGGGCCGCAACTGCCCCGGACTGCAGTTCCCGGATGACAGGCCGCCCGGCTTGGGGCATGGTCGCAGGCGGACCCCCTGCCCGCCCGGAGGTGCGCCGTGCCCCCCACGCCCGCGATGATCGCCGCCGCCCGCGCCGCCATGATCCACGCCCTGGGCCTCGTGGCCGACGACGCCGTGCTGGTGGTGACCGACGACGAGACCCGCGCCTGCGGCGAGGCCTTCGCCGCCGCGGCCCGCAAGGTGGGCTGCGACGTGACGGTGCACCGCCTGGCCGCCGACGAGCGGCCGCTGCTGGGCGTACCGCCCGAGCTGGCCGCACTGCTGGACGATCGGCAGGTGGTGATCAACGCCATCGTCGGCGACGTGCGCGAACTGCCGTTCCGCCTGGCCTGGTTGCGCATGCTCGAGGGCAGCGCGGTGATTCGGCTGGGGCACAGCCCGGGCATCACCGCGTCGATGATGACCGACGGCCCGCTGGCCGTGGACTACGGGCGCATGCGGCAGCTGGCGTCGGGGCTGATCGCGGCGTTCGCCGACGCCGCCGGCGCGCACATCACCACGCCGCTGGGCACCGACCTGGTGCTGGACCTGCGCGGCCGCCGGCTGGTGTCCGACCTGCACGCGGTGCCCGGCGTGGGCGTGAACCTGCCCTGCGGCGAGGTCTACGGCTGCCCGGTCGAGACCGGCGCGGACGGCACCCTGGTCGTCGACGGCTGCTGGGGCAGCGCCGGCACCGTGCCGTCGCCGCTCACGTTCACCCTCGAGGCCGGCCGCGTGGTGGACGCCCGCTGCGACGACGCCGCGACCCTGGACGCCGTCACGCGCCTGCTGGACACCGACCCCGGCGCCCGCACCATCGCCGAGCTGGGCATCGGCCTCAACCCTGGAGCCCGCCTGTGCGACCGCATGCTCGAGGCCGAGAAGGCGTTCCGCACCGCCCACCTGGCCTTCGGCGACAACCAGGGCATGCCCGGCGGCCGCTCGCGGTCGGCCGTGCACATCGACTACCTGGTCACCAGGCCGACGATCACCGTGCTGCGTGCCGACGGTTCCGAGGTGCCGGTCCTGGCGGATGGGGATATCGTGGGCGGACAGGAGGGTGGTGGCCATGAGTAGTTCCGGGAACGCCCCGGTCGTCGGGCATGCCGAGCAGGTGATCGCCGCGGCGCCGGAGCTGGTCTGGAGCATCCTCGCCGATTTCGCAGGCTGGCCCCGCTGGAACCGCAGCGTCACGCGCATGGCCTTCACGGGACCGCTTGCGGTGGGCACGACCTTCCGCTGGACCGGCGGCGGCAGCAGGATCACCTCGACCATCGAGGAGGTCGTGCCGCACGAGCGCCTGGCCTGGTCCGGCCGCACCCTCGGCATCCGCGCCTATCATTCCTGGGAACTCGTCGCCGAGCCCGACGGCACGCGTGTCGTCACCGAGGAATCGTTCCACGGCCCGTTGGCCCGACTCATGCCCGGCTACCTGGGCAAGGTGCTGGTCAAGGCCCTGCAGGAAGGCCTGGAAGCCCTGAAGTCCGAGTCCGAGCGGCTGCAAGCAAGGCCAGGTTCA
>DAOPJF010000139.1:0-6741 GCA_035399525.1 Candidatus Krumholzibacteriia bacterium
CAGCGCGGGGCGACCAGCACCAGGTCGTCAAAGCCCATGGTCTTCATGGCGCGGCAGGCGGCGCCGATGTTCATGGGCTCGGTGGTGCGCGACAGGACGACGACGATGTTGTCGAAGCTGGGGGCCGGGCGGTCGGCGGTCACGATCGGCGGTCTCCTTGGGCTGGCGGTTCGGGCCGAAGATGCCACGGTCCGGGCCGCCGCACAAGGCCGGTGGGGCGCTTGCGGGCGCCGGGTCCGGCGCCTATCATGATGCCCGTCCTCCGTCCGAGGGCTCCGGAGCTCTGCAACGTCTTCCCTGAAGCACGTGCATCCCTCGCACCCACGCGCCTGTCCGCAGCCGGCGGACCGCCGTGCCCGCCTGCGCCCGGAGCGTCACCATGGCCAGCACCGATCCCCGCACGTCCGCGCCCGCGGACCCGACCCAGACCACCTACACGCGCAGCGCGCTGCCCATCGCCATCTCGTGGTTCGTGATCCCGGCCCTGATCCTCGTGGTGTCCGAGGCCCTGCGCTGGTGGGTCTAGGCGCCGGCTAGGCGCCGGGCCGGCCGATCACCGCGAAGGCGACGTCCGGCGGCAGGCAGCGGTACAGCTCCTCGAGGTCCGTGCGGGACAGCACCAGCCTGACCCGCAGCCTCGGCACGTCCCGTCCCGTCAGCAGCGCCAGGCGTTCGCCCAGGCCCGGCGCGGGGGGCGGCGCATCCGCGCCCACGACCTGCAGGTCGAGCCCGTCGGCGAAGCGGATACGGTAGGTCGAAGGCGGCGGCGGCGGGGGTGGCAGGTCGGCCGCCTGGGTGTTGCCGGGCTGGGGGATCATCTCGACGCGCTCGCGCTCGGGTTCCGGATCGGCGGCGCCGCCGGTCCAGGTGCGGTCGGTCCAGTCGGCCACGGGGGCGGCTGCGCGGAACAGGCGGCGTGGCGTGGCGACGGCGATGCCCTCGCAGGGGAACCGGCGCAGGTCGACGCCGCCCAGCACCAGCCGCAGCTCGTGGGCCGGCAGGTCGAGCACCAGGTGGAACTCGCCGCTCCGCGCGAGGGTCAGCAGGCGGCGCAACTGCTCGGTTCCGGGATCGGCGGCCGGCGCTGCCGCGCGGGCGGCCGTCGCCGCCAGCACCAGCGCGAGCGCGAGCGTCGCCGCGATCCGGCTAGAAGATGTAGATGGGCGTGCCCACCGGGCAGAGCCGGTAGACGGCCGCGAGGTTGTCGCGGCCCAGCCTGATGCAGCCATGCGTGACGCTCCGTCCCAGCAGCCTCTCGTACAGGGTGCCGTGGATCATGTAGCCGTTGCCGAAGTAGAGCGCGTACTCGCCCAGCGCCCCGTACTCGATGCGGTCGCCGGGATCGGCCGGCGGCTCGACGCCCTCCTCGATGAACGCCCAGTCGGGCTTGCGCCACACCGGGTTCTTGAGCTTCGACTTCACCGCGTACTGGCCGCGCGGCGTGTCGAACACCCACTGCCGGCCCTGGCCGCCCTCCTCGCGCAGCACCATGCCCGAGCCCGACGAGCAGACGGCCTCGATCACCACCTCGCCGCCGCGCCGCACCTCGAGCCGGTTGCGCGCCTGGTCGATGACGATGTACGGACCCTTGGGCACGCGGTCGGCGAGGGCGCGCTCGACGCGCGCGCGCTCCGGCGTCGCGGGTGCGGCCGGAGCCGCCTGCAGGGCATGCTCCTGGTAGCCCGTGCCGACCAGCACGAGGGCCAGCCCCAGGGCGGCGATGCCCGCCAGGCCGAGCCCGATCGCACGCACCATCATCGCGTGCCTCCTTCGACGGCATGCCGGCGCCACAGGTTCGAGAAGATGCCGTCGCGGCCGTCGCCGCCGACGATGGTCACCGGCGTGCCCACCTCGACGCGGCGGAACACCGCATCGATGTCGTCGTTGGCCAGGGCCACGCAGCCCAGGGTCCAGTCGGAGTCGCGGCCGCCCTCGCCGTGGATCTCGATGTCCGCGCCCGGCGTGGCGCCCGCCGGCAGGCGGCCCGCCTTGCGCTCGCGCTCGAAGCGCGCGCGATCCTCGGCGTTGGGGTAGTCCAGAAGCAGGGCCTTGTAGTACTTCGACTGGCCGTTCTGCTTCTTCGCCGTGACGCGGTAGCGCCCCTCGGGCGTCGCCTTGTCGCCGGCGTGGTGCTTGGGCTGCAGGCGGTTGCGGCCGAGGTCGGCGGTGAACGAGGCCGCCGGGCGGCCGCGCTCGTAGAGCACGAGCAGGCGCTTCTCCTTGTAGACCACGATGGCCGGCTTGCCGGCGCGGCCGGACCAGGCGACGGTCTCGTCGATCCACTTGCGCCAGGTCTTCACCTGGGCCGAGTCGGCGAAGCGGGCCGCTGCGGGCAAGGCGGCATCACGGGCCTCCTCGGCGGCAGCGAAGCCTCGGCCCGCGGCCTCGCCCGCATCCGCGTAGCGGCCGGCGGCCAGCAGGCGGCGCGCCTCGGACACGGCGGTGCGCGCGTTGCGCAGGCTGGTGCGCGCCTTGCGGGAAAACGGCATGTCGTTCGCCATGCGCTCGATCTCGGTGACCATCGTGTCGGCCAGCGTCACCAGCGTCTTCGTCTCGCCGACCGCAGCGGCCTTCCGCGAAGCGGAAACCGCGCCGGTGCTCTCGGCGGCCGCGACGGCCTGGGTGTAGGCCGCGGCCGTCAGCCGGTAGTCGCGGCGCGTGGCCGGCCAGCGCGCGCCCTGCACCGCCTCGGCGCGCAGCGCTTCGGCGAAGGCCGCCTCGGCGGCGGCCATCTCGGCGGGGGCCAGGCGCCGTGCATCACGTGCGACCGCCGCATCCAGCGCCTGGCGGGCCGCGGCGCCCTGGGACGTGGGCGGCACGTTCCAGCCGTGCAGCCACGGCCAGACCAGGAAAAGGACAAGCAGGAGCCCTCCGGCGGCGATCGCCGCCGGAAGGCCCCTGGTCAGCCAGCGTGAGGATGACACTCCGTTGCGCTCCCCGCCCGTGACCGGGTCAGTCGTCGGCTAACGCTTCGCGGCCTGGGCCTTGAGGGCCGCGGCCGCCTCGATGGCGCCCTTGACGTCGTTGATGCTCTGGGTGGCCGCGGTCGCCTTCGCATCGGCGCCGATGAAGTCACCGCTGTCGACCAGCGCCTGGGCCTCGGCCAGCGTGCCGTCGACGGCCGCGAGGTCGGCCTCGAGGATCTTCAGGTCGGCCTCCGAGCCCTTGCCGCGGGGCGCGGCGGCCAGCATCGGCTTGACCGTGGCCAGCAGCTCGGTGGCGGCGGCGATGTGATCGACCGCGGCGGCGCGGGCGCGGCCCTTGGCGGCGTTGGTCTCGGCCAGGGCGTTGTCGGCGGCCGACTGCGCGGCGACGGCCAGCTCGGCGGCGGTGCCGTAGCGGCGCATCAGCGACATCTTGCCGTCCTGGGCAGCCAGCTCGGCCTGCAGGCGGGCCATGGCCTCGTTGGCGGCCGTCAGCTCGGCAGGAGCGTACTGGGCGGCGCCCGCGGCCTCAACAGCCTTCAGCGCGTTCTCGGCGGACTGCACGGCCTCGACCGGGGCCTTGCTGCAGCCGGTCAGCATCGCGGCCAGGATCAGGGCGGCCGCCATCATCGTCAGGGTCCTCTTGCTCATGGCTCGTTCTCCTTCGGGGCGGTTCGGCGCGGGGCGCCGATGCCGGGGTTCAGCGCTTCGTCGGCTCCCGGTACGGCGGCCGCGCCGGGGTACCGGGCTTGCCGGTCGGCTTGGGCGGCTGGGGCTTCGGGGTCGCGGTGCCGTGCGGCTTGTCCGCCATGGTCTCACCGTCCTGGACTGAGGCGCGTCGGGCCCGCCGCGTCATGGCGGGATTGAGGCGGGCAATTTGCATGGTACGGGCCGTGACGGGCCGGCGGCGAAGAGATTTTTTAATTTGTACAAAGACAATGCGTTGCATGTGCGGTCTTGCCGGGCCCGCCCACGTCGCCTACAGTATTCGGAGATTCCAACCCGATGAATTTCGGAAGCAATCCACCGAATCGGAGAAATCATGCTGATCGGGATCGCGGTGGCGGTGGGCGCAGCGGCGCTGCGCGAGAGGCTGATGGACGTGCTCGAGCACCTGCCGGGCGTGGCCCCGGTGGCCGCGCCGGTGCGGACGGCCACCGACCTGTGGCCGCGCCTGCACGAGGGCGACCTGGACGTGGTCATCGTCGAGCGGCACCAGCTGCCGGGCGACCCGGCCGCCTGGGTGGCCGAGGTGCGGGCGCTGCCCGAGCAGCCCGAGGTGGTGGTCTTCGCCGCGCGCGAGGATCCGCAGGAGCGCGCCACCCTGCTGGCCGCCGGCTGCCTGGCGGTGCTGAACGCCGGCCTCGGCGACGCCGACCTGGCCTCGACGCTGGCCGCGTTCGTGCAGCGCCGCCGCACCGAGGGCATGCAGATCCTGGGCGTCGACGCGGGCCTGCCGCGCAGCAGCCTGCAGGACTTCGTCTCGCGCAGCGAGGCCATGCAGCAGTTCATGGCCACCGCGCGCCGCGTCGTGCACTCGGGCAGCTCGCTGCTGATCCTCGGCGAGACGGGCGTGGGCAAGGAGCGCCTGGCGCGCTCCATCCACCAGGACGGCCCGAGCTCGACCGGGCCCTTCCTGGCGGTCAACTGCGGCGCGCTGCCCGAGACGCTGCTCGAGAGCGAGCTCTTCGGTCACGAGCGCGGCGCCTTCACCGGCGCGACGCGCACGCGGCGCGGCTACTTCGAGCTGGCCCACGGCGGCACCATCTTCCTGGACGAGATCGCCGAGATGCCGCTGCACCTGCAGGTGAAGCTGCTGCGCGTGCTCGAGGACCGGCGCGTGCAGCGCCTGGGCGGCGAGTCGGCCGTGCCGGTGAACGTGCGCATCATGGCCGCCACCAACCGCGACCTCGACGAGGAGGTGCGTGCGCGCCGCTTCCGCAGCGACCTCTACTACCGCCTGGCGGTGGTCACGCTGACGCTGCCGCCGCTGCGCCTGCGCCGCGAGGACGTGCCCGACCTGGTGGAGAGCTACCTGCGCCACTTCGTGCTGTCGCTGGGCCGGCCCCTGGAGGGCGTGACCTCCGAGGCGATGGAGGCGCTCGTGCGCTACGACTGGCCGGGCAACGTGCGCGAGCTGATCAACGTGATGGAGCGGATGGTGCTGCTGGCGCCGGGGCCGATGATCGAGCTCGTGGACCTGCCGCGGGCCGTGGCCGGCCGGCGCGAGGCGCCGGCCCCGCCCGCGGCGACGGCGGCTGCCGGCCTGCCGCGCTGGCGCGGCCGCACCCTGGCCGACGCCAAGGACGAGGTGCTGTCCACGTTCCTGCGCGGGTACCTGTCCGAGGTGCTGACCGAGGCGGATGGGCGCATGGGCGACGCGGCGGCGCGCGCCGGCGTGAACGTGCGCACGCTGTACCAGCTGATGCGCGAGCAGGGGCTGCGCAAGGAGGACTTCCGCGGCGGCGGACGCTGATCGGGCGCCCGCCGCCGCGTCGTTCGCACGGACCTACTTGGCCAGGACGATCTTCGCCGCGTTCACCGCCGCGCCGCCCCGGGCGGTCACGAGGTAGACGCCGCTGGGCATGGCGCGGCCCGCGTCGTCGCGGCCGTCCCACACCGCGGTGTGCTCGCCCGCCTCGGCCGTCCCGGTGAACAGCCGCCGCACCAGGCGACCTGCCACGTCGTGCACCTCGAGGGTCACCGCACCGGCGGCCGGCATGGCGTAGGCGATGGTCACCGACGGGTTGAACGGGTTCGGCCAGGCGCGCAGGCCCGGGCCGAAGGGCGCCGGCACCCCGCCGTCGTCCACGCCGGAGACCGTCTGTCCCTCCAGCAGCCACAGCGACGCGTTCAGGAACGCCGCGCGGTGGCTGGCCTCGTGCCAGTTGTCCGCGTGGGTCTCGGTGTCGGTGCCGTCGGCCATGGACGAGCTGTCGCCCCAGCCCACGACCTTGCCCGCGCCGTAGCGCGACCAGGCCATCACGTAGGGATCGCCGGTCGAGGCCGAGACCAGGCCGCCGGTCATGCTGATATCGGCGTTGGCCGCGGGCCACAGGCTGATGACGTTGCCCACGTGCCAGACCAGCGACGTCACGTCGCCGTAGGCGCCGTGGATGACCGGGTTGGCCGGATCGCCATCGACGTTGGTGAAGGTGCCCGAGATGCCGTTGCTGCCCTCGTCCTTCACGTGCACGTGCAGGCCAAACAGGGCGCCGCAGAAGGTCTCGACGTCGCTGCCGACGGGCGTCGAGATGTGCGGGGCGCTGTAGCCGCCGAAGATGCTGGCGCTGTCCCAGCCGTTGCTGTTGCGGTCGCTGCTGTTGTGGTCGGCGATGAAGAACAGCGAGCCGCCGCCGAACACGAACTGCCGCACAGCCTCGATCTCGGCCGCGGTGAAGGGATTCTGCGGCTCGGGGATGACCAGCATGTCGACGCCCGCCAGCACCGACGCCGAAAGCAGGGCCGTGGTGGACTTCACCGTGTGGCCGGCCAGGTACAGCTCGTAGCCCCAGCTCGAGAGCTGGCCGCTCCACGACGTCTCGCTGGTGGGCACGGCCGGCAGCGGGTCGGGATGGTTGTCGTCGACGCGCCAGTTGCCGCTGCTGCCTGCGTCCTGGTCGTGGGCGTGGTCGAACAGCACGACCTTCGCCCCGCCGGGTGCGGCCGCGACCCACACCGAGTAGAGGTCCGTCGGCGCGGTCGCCGGCGCCGTGCCGACGGCGCCCAGGTCGTCGGTGGCGCGCACGTAGTACTCGAGCGTCGCGTTGCCGTCGACGCTCGCCACCGTGGCCGACCAGGTCGCGCCGCCGGCCGG
>DAOPJF010000140.1:0-6716 GCA_035399525.1 Candidatus Krumholzibacteriia bacterium
GGCCAGCTGGTCGGCCTCGAGCCCCGCAAGGGCCGCGCCGGCGCCGAAGGCCCACGCCCACGCCGCCATCGCCGTGATCCCCAGGATCCCGCCACGCATCCGCGCCCTCTCCGTCGATCGCCTGATCACCGGAAACGCCCGACTCCGGCCCTGGGGCCAGGACCGGAGTCGACATTCAGGCCTCATGATACACGACGGCCAAACCGCCCGCCAAGGATTCCGGCGCCGTTGCCGGGGCAGGGGCGACCGCCTATGATGGCCACGGCCCCGAACCCGTACGGAGATCCCGTGAACCGTCCCCGGACCGCCGTCGCCATCGCCGAACCGCTGGCCGCCGCGGCGGCTGCCGTGCTGGCCACCCTGCCCGTCTGGCGGATGGGCTGGCTGCGCGATGACTGGTTCCTGCTCTGGCAGGCGGTCGATCCGGCCACGGCGCCGCCGGGCGCGGCCGGCGTGTTCCCGCGGCCGGCGGCGGCCCTGCTGTGGTCGGCATCCGCGGCCCTGGCCGGCGATCGGCCCTGGGCCATGCACGGGCTGATCGTGCTGACCTGGGCGGTGCTGGCCTGGGCCGCGCTGCGTTGGCACCGGGCCTGTGGAGGTCGCGCGGCCGGCGCCGTGGTCGTGCTCGCGGTGCTGCTGCTGCATGGCGCCCTGGTCGAGCCGCGGCTCTGGGCCGCGGCCGGCAACGGCGTGCTGGCGGCGGCGCTGGGTCTGGGCGGAGCCTTGGCCCTGCACCGCGCCCGCGGCTTGGCCGGGCGGGCCCTGGGCCTGGCGCTGGTGGCGGTCGCGGCCCTGGCGCGTGCGGACGCGGTCGTGCTGCTCCTGTTGCCCTTGGCGACGGCGCCGGCCGGCGGCCGCTGGCGCGGGCGCTGGCTCGCGGCGGTCTTCGTGCTGGGGCTGCTGGCGCTGGCAGCCATGCGTCTGTACGGCGGCAGTTGGGCACTGCGCCCGGCCGACGGCGGTCGGCTGCTGCGGCTGCTGGTGCTGCCCTGGGGGCCGCCGCTGCCGGGCACCGCGGCCGCGGCCGCCGGCGTGGCCGGCCTGCTGGCCGCCCTTGCCGGGGGCCGCCTGCTGCTGTCGGCCGCACCGCGTACGGGGGCCTTCCTGCTGGCCGCGGGCGCCGTCGCCGCGGCAGGCAGCGCGGTCGACTGGGCGCCGTCGGGCCGCTACGTGCTGGCGCCGGCGGTGCTGCTGGCCCTGGCCGCCGGCTCGTGGTGGGACGGCCTGGCCCGCACCGCGTGGCCGCGCCCGGCTCGCCTGGCCGCGCAGGGCGCCGTCATCGGTTGGATCGCCGTGTCGCTGGCCGCCGTCGCGGCCGGCCGCACCGCCGCCGACCTGCACCGGCGCAGCCTGGCCGAGACCGGGCTCTACCGGGCGCTGCGGGCCGAGCTGCCCCTGCCGCGCGACCACCTGACAGTGATCGATCCGCCGCCCCTGGGATGGACCGACAGCGCCGCCGACCTCGAGAACATTGCCAGCGCGGCGGCGCGGCGGCCCGTGTCGGTGACCGTCGGCGCCGGCGACGCCCACGACATCGCCTTCCCGGTCGCGGTGTGGCGGCACGGGGCCTGGACGGTGTGGACGGGCCGCGTTCCGGGCCTGGCGAACCCGGAAAGCCGGTGACATTCCCGCGCCCGGCCCGCTACGATGGCGGGGTCGGCCCCGCAACGAGAGGAACGCCGTTGATGCGATGTCGAACCACCATCCTGCTGCTCGTGCTGGTCGCCGCCGGCTGCGCCGGGCGCGTGCAGACCCTGCACGAGGGCGAGGGCTATTCGCGCGCGGCGCTGCGCGCGGGCCGCATCGCCGTCGGCGGCGTCGTGATGGCGGCGCGCCTGCAGGATGACCCGGACTTCGTCATGCCCGACGGCGTGCCCCGCGGCGACGTGCTCGCCCAGGGCGACGCGTGGTCGTCGGCGCTCTACGGCGGGCTGCTGGCCGCATCGCCGCAGACGGTGGTCTGGCCCTTCCCGGTGGTCAGCAGCGCGCTCGAGGACTCGTCGCTGGTCGACGCCCTGCAGGCGGTCGCGCGCGGCGCCGTGCTGCACGCGTCCCAGCTGCAGCGCCTGGCCGCGCCGCTGGAAAGCCTCGATTACCTGGCCGTCGCCCGCATCGACGGCGACGAGCAGAGCCTGCACGAGGGCACGGCCGGCGCCGTCGACAACCAGCGTGCGCGCGACGGACGCGACCTGCACGGGTCGCCGCGCGACAGCGCCCTGAAGACCCGCCGCGCCGTGACGGTCACCCTCGATGTCTACGACCTGGCCGCGGGCCGTTCCGTGTGGACGGCCACCGTCACGCGGCACCGCGACGAGCTCTACAACTTCGCCGACGAGGCCGGCTCCGGGCGTCCGCCCGTGGTTCCCGCCGGCCAGCCCGTGATCACCGCCGACGGCCGGCCCCTGCCGACCGCCGATTTCACGCCCGTGCTCCAGGACGCCTGCAACGCGCTCGCGCGGAGCCTGCTCGAGGAGCCCGAAAGCCGTTGACCCCGAGACCGAGGAGTCGATCCATGCGCCCGACCCGCATCCTGTTCCTGCTCGTGCTGGCCGCGGCCCTGGCCGGCGCCGCCCTGACCGCATCCGCCGCCTCCAACCTGCCCGACGGCACCGAGCGCGTGCTCTCCGGGCACGGCTTCCTGCCCTCGCGCTTCCTGGGCGACCCGTGGGTCGGCACCTACTTCTCGTCCAACCTGGGCGCCGGGGCGGCCACGGGCATCAGCAAGGAGGTCCGCGACCTCGACGGCAACCTGCTGACGACCGTCGAGGGCTCGGTGGGCTACGCGGCCCTGGGCCTGGAATTCCAGCAGAACCTGCGCGACGCCTTCGCCGTCGGCCTGCACGTCCGCGGCCTGGGCCGCACGGGCACCAGCGCGCTCTCGTTCATCTCCGAGGGCGCCGACGCCGACCAGGAGCTGGCGGTGTGGGGCAAGTGGCGGGCGCTGCGTACGGACAAGGTGCAGTTCACCGCCGGCCTGCAGTGGACCTACAGCAAGACCTTCATGTTCACGCCGCGCGACTTCGCCGAGTACGTGGCGGACAACGGCACCCTCGACGGGGCCCCGCTGGTCATCGACACCAAGAGCTGGGACACGTCGCTGACCTGGAACCTGGCCTGGGCGATGTCCGAGTGGTTCGGCGTGCGGCTGTCGGGCTGGTCGGGCCTGTACGAAGTGCCCGAGACGGCCGGCGTCACCAAGGGCCAGCACCGCCTGGGCATCCTGGGCAGCCTCGACCTGAACCAGGTCAAGGACATCCCGCTGGGCTTCACCGCCGGCTACTTCTTCGGCTTGCCCGACGACGTGCCGCAGGCCGCCCAGAAGGGCTTCGTGTTCGGCACCTGGTACACGGGCGAGACCGATTTCCAGATCGGCGTCGAGCTCGGCATGCTGACCACGGAGATGGTGGGGCTGGGGACGGACGTCGACGGGGTGTTCGGCCTGCTGACGCTGCGCTACTGGTTCTAGATCGCCGCAGGGAACCGACCGGCCCGGGATCAGTGCGGACGCACGATCTCGGGCCGGTTCAGTTCGGCGATGACCAGGGTCGCGATGCTGCCCGCGAACAGGAACGCGATGAAGACCACGATCCAGATCCAGGGCCTGTCGTACAGCCACTTGCGCATGGTCACGGCCCCCGGAAGCGCACGGTCACGGTCTCGACCGCGCCGCTCACCGAATCCCGGACCGTGAACGCGAAGTCCTCGGCCTCGGTGTAGCTCTTCTGCGGCATGCTGACGAACATCGAGACCGGCGAATCGCTCATGGCGCCCAGCTCGACCCGCGGCTGCGGGACCAGGAACTCGACGTCGTCGTGGCCCGCGAGGGCGCCGTCGGCCGGCCCGACGAACATCACCGCCGGCCGGTCGGCCTTGTTGTGCAGCTGCAGAGTGTACAGGTTGCGGATGCGCCCGTTCTCGAAGCTGAACGGCAGGCCCTGCGTGCGCAGCACCGTCACGGTGAACGACTTGCGGTCCGCCGCACGCACCGCGAACAGCGCCATCAGGCCCAGCAGCACCACGCCGTAGATGAAGAACCGCGGCCGCAGCAGCCGGCTCTTGCCGGTCTCGAAGCCGCGCGACGAGTCGAAGCGGATCAGCCCGCGGGGCTGGCCGATCTTGTCCATGATCTCGTCGCAGGCGTCGATGCAGTTGGTGCAGCCGATGCACTCGAGCTGCAGCCCGTTGCGGATGTCGATGCCCGTCGGGCACACGTCCACGCAGCGCCGGCAGTCGATGCAGTCGCCGCCCGTGCCCACGCCCTTGCTGCGGGGCTCGCCGCGCTCCTTGTCGTAGCCGATGATGATGGTGTCGTAGTCGACCAGGGTCGCCTGCAGGCGGCCGTAGGGGCAGATGATCAGGCAGGTCTGCTCGCGGAACCAGCTGTAGTCGAAGTACAGCATGGCGGTCCAGAACAGGCTCCACGCCAGCGCCGTCGAGTTCCCCGCGAAGAAGGGGATGTCGTGCAGCATCTGGCGCGTCGGGATGAAGTAGCACATGAACGCGATCGCCAGGTTCCAGCACAGGAACAGGTAGATCGCGTGCTTGACGGCCTTGCGGACGATCTTGTCGGGGCCGCCCTGCTGGTTGCGCCGCATCCGCTCGAGGCGCCGGCCCTCGACCAGGCGCTCGATGGGGCGGAACACGCCCTCCATGAACACGGTCTGCGGACAGGCGAACCCGCACCAGACCCGGCCGAACAGCGTCGTCACCACGAACAGCCCCAGCCCCAGGCCGATCAGCACGAAGAACAGCAGGTGGAAGTCCTCGTTGGTGAAGCTGGCGCCGAACAGGTAGGCGGCGCGGCCGGGGATGTCGATGAGCATCGCCGGCCGGCCGCCGATGGTGATCCAGGGCGTGGCCAGGTAGACCACGATGAGCACGGCGTACACCAGGTACTTGCGGGTCGTCCAGCGGCCCTTGACCTCGGCGACCTGCAGCATGTTGCGCGAGCCGTCGGGATTGATGCAGTACATGGAGTCGAGGTCGGGGCGCCGCTGGTCGCGGAGCCTGGCCCGGCCCTTCTTCTCCCCCGATGCGTCGGTCATCGCCTGGTCCTCCCGTCCCTTTCCCGGTTGCTAGTGGCCCGCCTGGCCCGCGGGGGCCTCGGCCGGCGCGGCCGGGGCTTCCGCGGGGGCTTCCGCCGGGGCGCCCTCGCCCGTCGCCGCCGCGGCGGCCGCCGCCGCGGCCGCATCGGCCTCGGCGTCGAAGTCGCACGGCTGGCCCTCGGGCGCCTTGCCCTCGACGTTGGTGTTGCGCAGCGTGTAGACGTACGACACGACGGCCTGCACGCGGTTCGGCCCCAGCTGGTTCAGCCAGGCCGGCATGCCCTTGGCCGCCACGCCCTCGCTGACGGTCTTGTACATCTGCATCGGCTCGCAGCCGTGGATCCAGAAGCCGTCCGTCAGGTTCGGGCCCACCAGGCCGCGGGCGTCGTCGAGATGGCACTGCACGCAGTGCTTCACGAAGATCTCGCGCCCTTCGGCGACGCGCGGCGCCATGCCCGCCATCAGCACGAAGGTCTGGTTCGTCAGGCCCGCCTTGGCGGCCCGCTCGAGCTGCGCCTCCTGCGCCGCCAGCATCTCCCGGTCGAAGTGCTGCCGCGGCAGGGTGCCGATGGCCAGGGTGTGGAACACGATCCAGTACAGCAGGGCGAAGCCGATCGTGCCGTACAGCGTCCAGAGCCACCAGTTCGGCAGCTTGTTGTCGAACTCCTGGATGCCGTCGTACTCGTGTTCCTTGATCGAATCGTGCACGTAGCCCTCGTCGGTCACGTGCCTGTTGTCGATGTGGTCGCTCATGTCAGCGGGCCCTCCCTTCGGCCAGGCTGTCGATTTCGTGGTCCGCTTCCAGCGGCAGGGCGGCGATGTCCTCGAGCTTCCGCTTGTCGCGGAGCCCGAAGAACGTGTAGGCCAGCACGCCGGCGAAGACGGACAGGAAGATCAGGAGCCCGATCAGCGGCCAGACCAGCATCTCGCTGCGGGCGTAGAATTCCTGGAACATCGCCTACTCCTTCGCCGCCGCGGGCGCACCGGCGTCCGCGGTCAGCACCGGCGCGGGGGCGACCGGCTGCGGTCCGCGCCCCAGGCGCTGCAGGTAGGCGATGACGGCGACCATCTTGCTCTGCGGGTCGACCGTCACGTTCTTCGCGGCCAGGTCGTCGGCGATCAGTTGCGCCTGGCTGGCCATCCGCTGCTCCGCCAGCGCGATGTCGTCGTCGGTGTAGGGCACGCCCAGCCTGCGCAGGGCCTGCATGCGGGTCACCACGACGGCCGCGTCGATCTTCTCGCGCTTGAAGTGCGGGTAGGTCGGCATGTTCGAGGCCGGCGACGTCGAGCGCGGGTCCATCAGGTGCAGGTAGTGCCACAGGTTGTCGTACTTGCCGCCGACGCGCGCCAGGTCGAGGCCCGTGCGCTTGCTGCCCCACTGGAAGGGATGGTCGAACAGCGACTCCTCGAGGCGCGAGTACTCGCCGTAGCGCAGCACCTCGTGGCGGAACGGGCGCACCATCTGGCTGTGGCAGACGTAGCAGCCCTCGGACACGTAGATGTCGCGGCCGGCCTGCTCGAGCGGGCTGTAGGGCTTCTGCATCCACTTGGCCGACTCGGCCAGGGCGGGGTTCGCCGCGACCATCTCGTCGGTGATCACGACGGGCACCTTCTCGGTGACGATCAGGGTCGGGATGATCTCGACCGCGCCGCCGACCAGGATGGCCAGCA
>DAOPJF010000141.1:0-6703 GCA_035399525.1 Candidatus Krumholzibacteriia bacterium
TCGCCCATGAACACGCGCGCCGGATGGGCGTTGAACCACAGGAAGCCGATGCCGGCGCCCACCACCGAGGCGCAGTACACCGTCAGCTCGCCGCTCTGCGGGATGTACAGCAGGTTCAGGTAGTCGGCGAAGACCGAGTGGCCCGTCAGGTAGGCCAGCACCGCGTAGCCGCCGAAGGCCAGCACCGACAGGCCGATGGCCAGCCCGTCCAGGCCGTCGCTGAGGTTCACCGCGTTGCTGGTGCCGGTGACCACCAGGATGACCAGGGGCACGTACAGCCAGCCCCAGTTGATGACCGTGTCCTTGAGGAAGGGCACGCTGGTGACCGTCAGCGGCTCGCCGGCCAGGCCCATCACCAGCGTCGAGCCCAGCACCAGGCCCCAGCCCACCTGCCCGGCCAGCTTGAAGCGGCCGATCATGCCCTTGGGCCGCTTCTTGACCACCTTGAGGTAGTCGTCGATGAAGCCGATGACGCCCATCCACGCGGTGCCGATGACCGCCAGCTGCACGTAGCGGTTCGAGAGGTCGCCCCACAGCAGCGTGGGCACGATGATGGCCGCCAGCACCATCACGCCGCCCATGGTGGGCGTGCCCGCCTTCTTCTGGTGGTGCTGCGGGCCCTCGGCGCGGATCTTCTCGCCCAGCTGCAGGGCCTGCAGGCGCCGGATGACCCAGTCGCCGAAGATGAAGCAGATCAGCAGCGCCGTCACCGTCGCGTAGCTGGCGCGGAAGGTGATGTACTTGAAGACGTTGAACGCGGACCAGTGCTGGGCCAGCGGGTAGAGCAGGTAGTAGAACATCGTGTCCCGTCCTCAGTCCTGGGCGCCCAGGCGCGCCGCCAGCCGGTCCAGCACGGTCTCCATGGCCGCGCTGCGCGATCCCTTGATGAGCACGCGGTCACCGGGCGCCGTGTGCTGCACGATCCAGTCGGCGGCCTCGTCGTGCGAGGCGCAGCGCCAGGCGCGGGCGCCCGTCGCGTCGAACCCGTCGGCCAGGGGCGCGGCGGCCTCGCCCACGGCCACGAGCGCATCGAGGCCAAGCTGCGCCAGCTCGCCGCCCACGCGGCGGTGGATGTCCGCGGCGTCGTCGCCCAGCTCGGCCATCCCGCCCAGCACCGCGACGGCGCGGCCGGCGCCCGGCAGGTCGAGCAGGGCGCGCGCGGCCGCGACCATGCTGCGCGGGTTGGCGTTGTAGGCGTCGTCGAGGATGGTGCGGCCGGCCACCACCAGGCGCACGGCCCGGTGGGGCGAGCCGGCGAAGGTGGCCAGGCCGCGGCGCAGCACGTCGTCGCCCAGGCCCAGGGCGCGCGCCGCGAGGATGGCCGCAGCGAGGTTGGCCCCGTTGTGCGCGCCCGGCAGGGGCACGGGCCACGCGGCGCCGTCCATCTGCAGCACGCCCGTGCCGTCGGGCGCCGCGCGCCACGACCAGGGATGGTCGCCGCCCTTGCCGAACGACACGACGCGCGCCGGCGTGCGCGCGCGCCAGGCGTCGAAGCCCGGGCTCTCGGCGTTCAGCACCGCGGTGCCGCCGGCAGGCAGCGCCGCCACCAGCGCGCCCTTGCCCTCGATGATGTCTTCGAGCCGGCCGAAGCCCGCCAGGTGCGCCGGCGACGCGTTGGTGATGATGCCCACCTGCGGCGCGGCCAGGGGCGCGAGGTCGGCGATGTCGCCGACGGCCGAGGCGCCCATCTCGATCACGGCCCAGCGGTGCTCCGGGCGCAGGCCCAGCAGCGTCAGCGGCACGCCCAGCTGGTTGTTCAGGTTGCCGGCCGTGGCCAGCACCGGGCCGTCGCCGCGCAGCAGCGCCGCCAGCAGGTCCTTGGTGGTGGTCTTGCCGTTGGTGCCGGTGATGCCCACGGCCACCGCGGGCATGGTGCGCCGCCACGCCGTGGCCAGCACCGCCAGCGCCGCGGTCGGGTCGGTGACCAGCAGCACGCCCGCGCCCGGCGCCGCCGCAGCGCCGTGCAACGGATCGGTCCCGTCCGCGCCGCGCGGCGCGGCCAGGATCCAGTGGCCTCGCGCGGCGACACCGGCGGCATAGGCGCGGCCGTCGGTGCGCTCGCCCTCCAGCGCGGCGAAGAGCATGCCGGGCTGCAGCGCGCGCGAGTCGAGCCCCGCGCCCAGGAACCCGCCCAGGGCCGCGGCGGGCGCCACGGGCACGAGCACGCCGCCGCGCTCGCCGAGCACCGAGCCCAGCAGTCCGGCCGCCGCCAGGACAGCGGCGGCGTCGGCGGCGGCGAAGCGCGGGGCGTCAGCCACGGCGGCCCTCCCCGGCGATCCAGTCGCGCACGACCTCGCGGTCGTCGAAATGGCGGCGCTCGGCGCCGACGATCTGGTAGTCCTCGTGGCCCTTGCCGGCGATGACCACCACGTCGCCCTCGCCGGCGGCGGCCAAGGCCTGGGCGATGGCCGTGCGGCGGTCGACGACCACGGTGCAGTCGCGCGCCCGGCGCGGCTCGGCCCGGTCCAGGCCCGCCTCGATCTCGGCGCAGATGGCCGCCGGCTCCTCGCTGCGGGGATTGTCCGAGGTGATCCACACCAGGTCGGCGCCCTCGGCCGCGGCGCGGCCCATGAGCGGGCGCTTGCCGCGGTCACGGTCGCCGCCGCAGCCGAACACGGCGATCAGCCGGCCGCGGCTCAGCTCGTCGCAGGTGCGCAGCACCGCCGCCACGGCGTCGGGCGTGTGCGCATAGTCCACCACCGCGAGCGCGCCCTGGGGCAGGTCGAAGCGTTCGACGCGGCCGGGCACCTGCGGCACGGCCGCCAGCGCGGCGGCGCAGGTGTCCGCGTCATGGCCCAGGGCCAGGCCCGCCGCCAGCGCGGCCGCGAGGTTCTCGACGTTGAAGCGGCCCACCAGCGGGCTCGTGAACTCGAGGTCCCGCCCCTGCCAACGGCAGCAGAGGTGCGAGCCGTCCAGGCCCAGGCGCGCCCCGGTGACCACCAGGTCGGCGGCGACGCGGGGATCGGGGCTGAAGGTCACGCGGCGGCGGCCGCCGACATCCAGCGACGCGAATGCCGGGTCGGCCGCATTGAGCACGGCCGCGCCGCCCTTGGCGTCCAGCAGGTCGAGGATGCGCGCCTTGGCCGCCAGGTACGACGCCAGATCGTGGTGGTAGTCCAGGTGGTCGCGGGTCAGGTTCGTCATGACCGCGACGTCCAGCTCAAGGCCCGCCGTGCGCTGCTGGTCGAGCGCGTGCGAGGACAGCTCCATGCTGACACCGCGGCAGCCGTGGTCGCGCATGCGGCCGAGCCAGTCCCAGAACACCGGGCCGCCGGGCGTGGTCAGGGGCGCCGGGTCGCGACGCTCGCCGTCGTCGTAGACGATGGTGCCCAGCAGGCCGCAGCGTCCGGCCACGCGTTCGAGCAGGGCGCGCATGAGGAAGGCGGTGGTCGTCTTGCCGTTGGTGCCGGTCACCGCAGCGGTCACCAGCGCGCGGTCGGGCTCGCGGTGCAGCCGGCGCGCCAGCAGCGACGGCAGCGGGCGCGTGTCGGCGGCCACCAGGCGCGCGGGCGCGTTCGCGGCGATGCCAGCGGCGTCGGCCATCACCGCCACCGCGGGCGAGCCCGCGGCCAGGGCGGCCTCGACGAAGCGGTGGCCGTCGCCTCCGGTGCCGCGCACGGCGACGAACAGCATGCCCGGGCCCGCCTCGCGCGAGTCGGCCGTCACGCCGGTGACGGCAAGGGAGGCGTCGCCCTCGAGGGCGACGCCCGCCATGCCCCGCACCAGTTCGCCGACGGTCAGCGCCATCGCGCCTCCATGCGCACGCTCACGCGGCGGTCGCCGAGGGCCTGGCCCGCCGGCGGATCCTGCCGCACGGCATAGCCCGCGCCCTCGATGTTGACATCCACGCCCAGGCGCGCGGCCAGGGTGCGGACCTCGCGGTTGCTCTTGCCGGTGAAGTCGGGGCACACCGGCGGTTCGCTGGCATCGCCGCGCGTGGCGGCGGTCAGCTGCACCGCCGTGCCCCGCGGGCAGACCGCACCGGCCGCCGGCACCTGCTCGACCACCAGGCCGCCGCTCTCGGCGCCGGCCACCAGCAGGCCGCCCGCCGCCAGGCGCCGCGCCGCGGCGTCCACCGACAGGGCCAGCACGTCGGGCACGGCGACCAGGTCGGCCGCGGGCGCCTGTGCGATCACGCGCGTGCGCGCGCCGGGCACGTCGGTCAGCCAGTCGGTCGAGCTTCGGATGTCCTCGAGGATCGCCTTGAACAGCGGCACCGCGGTCTGGGCCGCGTAGTAGGCGCGGTAGCCCTTGGGCTCGTCGAGCACGGCGATGATCACCAGGCGCGGATCGTCCACCGGCGCGATGCCCGCGAAGGTGGCGATGTAGGCGCCCTTGGTGAAGCCGCTGCCGTCGCGGCTCTTCTGCGCCGTGCCGGTCTTGCCCCCCACGTCGATCCAGTCGAGGTCGGCGTCGTGCCCCGTGCCCTCGCGGACGACGCGGGCCATGGCCTCGCGCAGCACCGCAGCCAGGGGCTCGGACATGATGCGGCGCAGGGGCACCGGGTCGCGCGTCTCGACCAGCAGTCCGTCGTGGTCGCGGATCTCGCTCACCAGGCGCGGCGCGAACAGGGTGCCGCCGTTGGCCACCGCCGCCACGGCCATGCCCAGCTGGATCGGCGTGACCATGATCTCCTGCCCGATGGCCATGGTCGCCTGCGTGCGGCCGGACCACTCGGCGGGCTCGTGCACGATGCCCGGCGACTGCCCGGCGTAGGTCGCGAGCGTGGGCTGCCCGAAACCGAAGTCCAGGACGTCGCGGTAGAACTCGTCGCGGCCGAGGTTGGCCACCCCCCGCGAGAACCAGATGTTCGACGACTTGGTGAACGCGCGCATCAGCGGCAGGTCGCCGTAGCGGTGGTCGTCGTCGTTGCGGATGACGAAGCCGTCGAACTGGATGTTCGAGCAGTCGTATACCGTGGACGTGTCCACCGCGGCCCGCCGCAGCAGCGACGCGGCCGTGAAGATCTTGAACACCGAACCCGGCTCGTAGGCCCACACGAAGTTGCGGTCGCTCCACACCGAGGCGTCGCGGTGCCGCTGGTTGCGCGTGGGCATGCGCGGGCAGCTGGCCGAGGCCAGCACGTCGCCGGTGCGCGGGTCGACGATCAGCACCGAGCCGCCGTCGGCATGCTTGTCGGCGATGGCGGCCTCGAGGCGGCGCTCGGCGATGGCCTGCAGCTCGGCGTCGAGGGTCAGCACCACGCTGCGGCCGTGCACCGGCTCCTCGACCACCACGCGGCCGAGGTCGCGGCCGGGGATGCCCGTGTCCACCGAGCGGCAGCGGCCCGGGCGGCCGGCCAGGATGTCCTGCAGCGCGTACTCGAGGCCCGTGGCGAAGGTGGTGTCGCGCTCGTGCCGGCAGAAGCCCACCAGCGACGCCCCCACGCCGTCGGTGGGATACACGCGTGCCCGCACCGTATCGAGGGTGACCGCGCGCATGCGGCGCAGCATCGTCTTCTCCTCGCGCGTCAGCACGACGCCCTTGTCCAGCACCACGTGGCGCCGGCCGGCGCGCTTGACGGTCCGGCTCACCGCGGCCGGATCGCGCTCGAGCACCCGGCCCAGGCGCGCGGCCAGGGTGTCGGGCTGCTCGATCAGCGTCGGGGCCACGCCCACGTTCCACTCGAGGACCGACAGGGCCAACGGCCGGCCGTTGCGGTCGTAGATGTCGCCGCGCTCGGCGGGCAGCACGCCCAGCGACCACCACTGGCGGTTGGCCTCGGCGGCCAGGGCGTCGTGGCGGACGACCTGCAGCCAGGCGACGCGCCCGAGCAGGCACACGGCAGCCGCCACCGCGCACAGGCGCAGCACCTGCAGCCGCCGGGGATCGCGCACGGCGGCGCTCACCGCCGGTTCCCGTCGGCAGCGTCGTCGGCAGCCGGGTCCAGGCTGACCATGCGGCCGGACACGAACACGGGGGGCTGTGCGGCGTCGGCGGTCGGACCGCCGGCCAGGCCGCCCAGAACCCGCGCCAGGAACCCGTCGCCGCGCTCGGTGCCCGCGGGCGCGGCCACCAGCACGAAGTCGGGCTGCGAGGGCAGCACCAGGCCCAGCTCGGCCTCGGCGCGCGCGATGACGGCACCGGGGCCGGTGGCCTCGGTCCAGCGGCGCGCCAGGTCGGCCGACTCGGCCTCGACGCAGGCCTTGCGGTCCTCGAGGTCGCCGACCCGCGCCCTGAGGCGCGTCACCTCGGACGAGACGATCACGCCGCTGGCGATCACCAGCGCCACGCCGGCGCCGCAGGCCAGCATGCGCCCCGCGCTGCCGCGCACCAGGGGACGGCGGTGGGCCATGGTCGCGTCGCGGCAGCGGCAGGATGCCGCCAGGGCCTTGAACTGCTGGGTCGTGCGCATCGTCGAATCCCCCCCGGTCCTAGTCTTCCTGGATCCTGCGCGCCGCCCTCAGGCGGGCGCTGCGTGCGCGCGGGTTGCGCGCCTGTTCGTCGTCGCCGGCGATCACGGCCCCCCTGGTCAGGGGCTCGAGCGTCCGCTTGTGCGAGCACTGGCACATCGGCACGTCGGGCGGGCACACGCAGTCGCGCCGCTCGCGGTCGATGAAGCGCTTGACCAGCCGGTCCTCCAGCGAGTGGTAGGCGATCACCACGAAGCGGCCGCCGGGCACCAGCACGCGCGGCAGCTTCAGCAGCGTCTCCTCGAGGGCCCCCAGCTCGTCGTTGACGGCGATGCGCAGCGCCTGGAACA
>DAOPJF010000142.1:0-6688 GCA_035399525.1 Candidatus Krumholzibacteriia bacterium
CGTCTCGTCGATCAGGCCGGTGGCCCGCGCCTCGTCGGGCATGAACTCGGCGTAGGTCATGGCCGCGTACAGGGCGTCACGGTCCAGGCCGCGCTCGCGGCCGAGGTCGGCCAGCAGGGTCTCCCAGACATCGTCCATGAGCCAGTTCATGTTGGCCTTGGCCGCCTCGCTGGCGTGGGTGTCCATGATCATCTCGGCGGCGGCCTTGTAGTCCTTGATCTTGTGCAGGTGGGGCACGATGCCCAGCTTGTCGAGCATGGCCCGCACGTACACGCGCTGCCGGTGCAGGCCGGTGAAGCTCACGTAGCCGCCGGTCGGCATCATCACCTTGTCGCAACCGGCGGCCAGCCACAGCGACGGCAGGTCGAGCGCGTCGGCCCAGGCGTAGACCGGCTTGCCCGCGGCCTGGACACGGTCGACGGCGCCGCGCAGTTCCTGCAGCTTGGCGAAGCCGCAGCTGTTGCTGGCCGAGACGTGGAAGATGACGCCCTTGATGCGCTTGTCCCGGGCGGCCTTGCCCAGGTTGTCGAGCATGTCCTGCAGGGTCAGGGCGTCGCCGCCCATGACCGCGCCCAGCGGACCGCCGGGCGGGTCGTACTCGTGCACCTCGCCGTAGAGATCGAGCACCAGCCAAGCGCCCTTGTCGACCTTGCCCTGCTTCTGCGAGGCGAGCCAGGCCCCGCCGGCCACCAGGGCCACGATGACGACGAGCGTGCACACGGTCAGGGCGACCGAGTGGACGAGGCGCCGGAAGAACGACGGTTCGCGGTGCATGGGGTCTCCTCCGCGGTGTCCGGGGATCGGGCGATGACGACCTGCTTCAGACGCGGGGGCCCCGCCCGGGGTTGCGCGCCGCCTCAGGCTAGCCCGTCCTGCACCCCGCGGGCAATGCCCGACCCCACATCCGCATATTGTGACCATATCCTATCTTTTTTGTATGATTTTCTGGATGGATTCGTTAGACTCGCCCCCTGACCGGCCCTCCCGGCCGGGAAAGGGGGTACGCACCGTGATTCCCGCTCAGTCCCCGGGCGCCTGGGCTCCCGACGGATTCCGCCTCGCCCGATCCCTGTGGCTTTCGGTCTTCCTCGTCCTGTCCGCCCTGCCAGCCCTCGCGGGCACCATCTGCGGCCACGTGACCGACACGGCCACCGGCCTGCCGGTCGCCGGCGCCGGCGTCTTCATCCGCGAGCCGGCCGGCCAGTACGCCGGCGCCCTCGCCGTCAGCGACAACGCCGGCGCCTGGTGCATCGACGGCCTGCTGCCGGGCACCTACACCCTCGAGTTCCGGGTCGACGACTACGTGACCGCCTACGTGAACAACGTGGTGGTCGCCGACGACGTCTCGGATGTGCCGGTGGCCCTGGTGCCGGCCGCGGTGGTCTTCGACCCGCCCTGGCCCAACCCGGCCTCGGGCGCGGTGAAGATGCGGCTGCACGTCGCCCGCACGACCGCGGTCGAACTCGCCATCTACGACGCCCGTGGCCGCCTGGTGCGGTCCTGGACCGCCGATGCCGTCGACGCGGGCACGCGCGACTACGCCTGGGACGGCCGCGACGCCTCCGGGCGTGACGCGCCCGCCGGCCTCTACCTCGTCCGCGTCCGCTCCGGCGGCCGGCAGATCACGCGTTCCCTCATCATGACCCGCTAGCGGGTGGAAGGACGATCACCATGACGTTCATGCTCACGAAGCCGCTGCGGGCCCTGGTGCCGCTGGCGGCGCTCGCCTTCGTGGCACTGGGCGGGTGCTCGGGCCAGGACGGTCCGGGCAACCTGCGCGACATCGAACAGGCCGGCGGCGCGGTGGTCGCCGGCTCGGTGCACGACACCGGGGGATCGGCCGCCGAGGATGCGGTCGTGACCCTCGAGGCCATGGTCGCCGGACGCGCCGCCTCGGTGGCCGCACGCAGCGGCCTCGGTGACGACGCCGATCCGACCAAGGCCTCGCGGGTGCGCACGGCCGTGGCCGACGCGGCCGGCCGCTATGCCTTCGGCGACCTGCAGGCGGGCGACTACCTGCTGACCACGTCGCTGCGCGACCACGCGGGCGCCACCGACCGCGTGACCATCACGCCCGAGGCGGCGGCCAAGGCCGAGACGACGGTGGTCGACATCCAGCTCATGCCCACGGGCACCATCCTGGGCGAGGCCACGCGCGAGAACGCGGCCGACCACAGCGGCACCATCGTGTTCGTCGACGGCACCTCGTACGTGGCGGTCACCGACGCGATGGGCGCCTTCAGCCTGACGGGCGTGCCCATCGGCACACACCCGGTGCACGGCACGTATCCCGGCTATCTCGACGACGTCACGGACGCCACGCTGACCGCGGCCGGCGATTCGACCGCGGCCTCGGCCCTGTTCCTGCGGCTGAGCGCCAACATGCCGCCGGTGGTCGACAGCATCAGCGCGACCACCGAGATGTCGGGCACGCCCACGACATTCGGCGCGGCGGCCCACGATCCCGACGGCGACGTCGTGCTGTGGGAGTGGGATTTCGAGAACGACGGCGTGTTCGACTGGTCGTCCGCGGGCGGTGCGGCCACCCAGCACGTCTATCCGGGCGCCGGCCAGCACCTGGCCAAGCTGAGGGTGACCGATGACGGCGGCGCGTGGGGATTGGCCGTGGTGTCTGTCGAGGTCCTGCCCCTGCCCACCGGGGCGATCTTCGTGTCGTCGGGAGGCGACGACGGCAATCCCGGCTCGGCCGACCAGCCGGTCGCCACCCTCGCCCAGGCCTTCTTCCTGGCCCAGGCGGCCGCCTACGACTCGGTGATGGTCGCCGCCGGCACCTACAACGAGACCGTGACCCTGGTCGACGGCATCGGCGTGTTCGGAGGCCGCGATCCCGTGACCTGGGACGAGACGGCGGCCTACAGCGTGATGCAGGGCAGCGCGCAGGCGATGCTCGCCCAGAACATCACGACCGCGACCTGGATCGAGGGCCTGGACGTGCGGGCGGCCGACGCCACGACCCCGGCCGCGTCGTCGATCGGGCTGAAGATCATCAACTCGGGCAGTGATCTCGTCTTCCACCGCTGCCGCTTCCAGAGCGGCCACGGCGGCACCGGGGTCGCCGGCACGTCCGGCAACGCCGGGGCACTGGGATCCAATGGCAGCTCAGGCCTCCCGGGCTACTGCGACCAGACCGTGTCGCGCCCCGGCGGCAACGGCGGCTCGGGGGCCAACCCGGGCGGCACGGGCGGCTTCGGAGGCAACCAGACGGGGAACGGTTCAGGCGCCGGCGCAGGCAGCAGCGGCGGCGGCGGCGGCGGGGCCGGCGGCAGCGCCGGTGGCACCGGCGACCCGGGCACGAGCGGCGGGTCCGGCTTCGCCGGCGCCCCCGGCACCAACGGCAACGCCGGCGCGGCCACCGGATCATTCGGATCGCTGGTCGCCAACAACTGGGTGCCCTCCTCGGGCGGCAGCGGCTCCATCGGCCAGCCCGGCCGCGGCGGCGGCGGCGGCGGCGGTGGCGGCGGCCAGACCGGCTTCTTCGTCATCGACGGCTGCGGCGCCTCGGGCGGCGGCGGCGGCGGCGGCGGTTACCCGGGCAACCCCGGGACCGGCGGCGGCGGCGGCGGCGGCTCGTTCGGCATCCTGTTGATCAACTCGTCGGCCCAGTTCAGCAACTGCTGGGTCACCACCGGCACAGGCGGGACCGGCGGCACGGGCGGCGTCGGCGGCAACGGCGGCAATGGCGGCAGCGGCGGGCCCGGCGGCGGCCGCGACTGCAGCGACGTCGGTGTCGGCGGCGGCGGCGGCGTCGGCGGCCGGGGCGGCCACGGCGGCGGCGGCGCCGGCGGCAACGGCGGCATGAGCATGGGCATCGTCACGGTGTCGTCGCCCGTGCCCAACCTGGCGAACTTCACGTTCGTCATCGGCAGTGGTGGCGCCCCCGGCTCGGGCGGGTACTCGGCCGGCAACCCGGGCAGCGACGGGTACACCGGGCTCGCCTCAACCGCTGCATCCTACTAGCCCCGCCCCGGGCGGAATGCCACGAGGGGCCGGCGGATCTTCCGCCGGCCCCATTGTCATGGTCGCACCCTGGTCGCGACCCTAGTCCGCCGACGAGGTGTGGTCGTGCACGGCCCGCCATCCCTCGGGGAAGCGGCGGAAGACGAGGGTGAACAGCCCGTGCGGCTCGCCCTCGAGCCCCGTGAGCCGCCAGCGGCCGAAGACCAGGGCCGCGTCGTCCGCCAGCATGGTCACGTCGAGGTCCGTGAAGGCGAGGTGTCCCATCGCCGCCTGGTCGGCGTAGTGGGCGCGGTAGCGGTCGAGGGTGGCCTGCCAGCCGGTGGTCACGCGGTCGCCGCCGGCGAAGCGCAGCCGGTCGCTGTGCCAGTAGCTCTGCATGTAGCGCTCGAGGTCGCCGGCGTTCCAGCCGGCCTCGGCGTCGGCCAGCACGGCCAGGATCTGCTGTTCCGGCGTCGCTGTCGGCGCCGCGGCCGCCAGGGCGGCGGCCAGGACCAGGGCCACCATCATCGGGCGCTCCTTCCGGCGAGGTGATCCAGGGCCAGCGACGCCAGCGCGTAGCCGAACACCCCGGGGATGGACATCTGGCTGGCCAGCGTGTTGCGCACGCGGCCGCGCTCCTGCGGCGCCGGCGCCTCGTCGCCGATCTCCTTCGCCGCGCCGTGGCGCACCTCGTCGCCGACCTCGACCGACCACACGGCCGGGATGCCGTCACGCACGCCGCGCCGGCGCAGGCGGGCGCGCACGTGCCGCGCCAGGGCGCAGCCCGTCGACAGGAACAGGTCGCCGGTGCAGACCGCCGCCACGTCGCCCTTGCCGGCCGCGCCCATGCTGGCGATCACCGGCAGGCCGTGCTCGCGGCACCACACCAGCAGGCCGACCTTCGGGTTCAGCGAGTCGATGGCGTCGATCACCAGGTCGGGCCGGTCGGGCCCCTCGAGCGGCAGCAGGTCCGGCAGCGACTCGTCGGCGCAGAACGCGGCGACCGGGCGGACCTCGACATCGGGACACACGCGGGCCAGGTGCTCGGCCAGCACCTCGGTCTTGGGACGCCCCACGTCGGCCGGCCCGGCGAAGGCGCTGCGGTTGAGCGACGACTCGCTGACGGTGTCGAAGTCGACGATGGTCAGCCGGCCGATGCCGCTGCGCGCCAGGTTCAGCGCCGCGTGCCCGCCCACGCCGCCGAGCCCGAACACCGTGACGTGCCCGGCGCGGATGCGGGCGAACCCGTCCTCGCCGTAGAACAGCACGGTGCGGTAGTGGCGCGGCGCGTGGCCGCCGCCGTCAGGGGTCGAGGCGGAAGATCCGGCAGGCATGGGCGGTGGTGACCTCGGCGATGGTGTCGATGGATTCGCCGCGCAGCCCGGCCAGGGCGGCGGCGATGTCGGCCACGTGGGCCGGCTCGGTCTGCTCGGCCGGCACGCCGTCCAGCCCGATGGAGGGAGCGTCGGTCTCCAGGACGAAATGGTCAAGGGGCAGCACCGCGGCGGTGCGGCGCACCCGGGCCGCGGGCCGGGTGACGGCGCCGCCCAGGCCCAGGGCGAGCCCCGCCTGGGTGAACCGCCGCGCCAGGTCGGGACCGCGGCTGAAGGCGTGCACGACGCCCCGCAGCCGGCCGCCGAAGCGGTCGATGTCCTGCAGCAGCTCGTCGAAGCCGCCGCGGGCGTGCAGGATGACCGGCAGGCCGAGGTCGACGGCGAGCTCGAGCTGCGGGCGCAGGATCGCGCGCTGGACCTCGAGCGGCGGTCCCTCGGGGCCGAGCTTGGCATCGAGCCCGATCTCGCCGATGGCCACCGGGCGATGGACGGCGGACCGCAACGCGGTGTCGAGCCGATCGCGGATGTCGAGCGGATCCGACCGATCCGCCACCCAGGGATGGATGCCGTACGCCGCGAAGACCCCGGGCAGGCGGGCCAGCGCCGGCAGGTCGGCCCACGAGGCCTCGTCGTAGGCCGGAACCACCAGGCGCGTCACGCCGCGGGCGGCGGCGCGCGCCGCCACCGCCGCCGGGTCGGCCGCCAGGGGATCGCTGTACAGGTGGGTGTGGGTGTCGACCAGGATCATGCGGATATTCTACGACGGCCGCAGGCAGGCGGCGACTGCTGTTCGGACGAGGCGCACCCCCGGCGGCTCAGTCGGCGCGCATCAGCCTGAGGTACCGCCTCTCCAGCAGCGGGAACACGCGCTCGCGCCAGAACTCGCAGGAGATGTGCCCGCTGGACATGCCGCCGTGGGCGTAGGCCTCGACGTAGATGGTGTCCGTCTCGTAGGGCGAGCGGCCGGTGGCCTCGCTGAACTCCGCGATCACCAGGTCGAGGAACGCGCTGCGCGACGGCGGCGCCGCACGGCCGCCCAGGCGTGCGGCCAGGTCGGTCCACAGGAAGGGGTCGCCGCGCAGGCCCCACCCCTTCGGCGGCGGGCTGAAGACCGGCGCCAGGACGGGGCCCGGCGCGTCGGCGGGATCGGGCTTCGGCCGCAGGTCGATCACCTTGCCCTGGGCCAGCTCGATCCACAGGATGCGCGCGATCTTGTAGTGCTTGTGCAGGTCGCGGCCGGGTTCGTGGGCCCGGAAGTCGATCCCGTCGTAGGAGACGATGACCAGGGGCCGCGCCGTGCCCGGATGGCGGCCGCCGGCATATCCGACCACCAGCGGTTCCCCGCTCTCGAGGGCCTCGGCCAACGCCCGGAAGACGCGCTTCATGGGGCGCCTCAT
>DAOPJF010000143.1:0-6685 GCA_035399525.1 Candidatus Krumholzibacteriia bacterium
TCGACTGGGCCGAGAGCCGCATGCCGGTCCTGATGGCCCTGCGCGAAGAGCACGCGCGCAAGCAGAGCCTCAGGGGCATGCGCATCGCCGGCTGCCTGCACGTGACCAAGGAGACGGCCGTGCTGATCGAGACGCTGCGCGCGGCGGGCGCCGAGATCAGCTGGTCGGGCTGCAATCCCCTGTCGACCCAGGACGACGTGGCCGCCGCGCTGGCCGCCGGCGGCATCAGCATCTACGCCTGGCACGGCATGAACACCGAGGAGTTCTACTGGTGCATCGACAAGACCCTCGAGTTCAAGCCGACCCTGACCCTCGATGACGGCGCCGACCTCATCTTCTCGGTGCACAACCGCCACCCCGAGCTGGCGTCGACCATCATCGGCGGCACCGAGGAGACCACCACCGGCGTGCACCGCCTGCGCGCCATGGCCGCCGACGGCGCGCTGCGCTACCCGGTCATCGCCGTGAACGACGCCGAGACGAAGTGGGACTTCGACAACGTCTTCGGCACCGGCCAGTCGAGCCTCGACGGCATCCTGCGCGCCACCTCGGTGCTGCTGGCGGGCAAGAACTTCGTCGTGGCGGGCTACGGCCACTGCGGCGCCGGCTGCGCCATGCGCGCCGACGGCATGGGGGCCAACGTCATCGCCACCGAGGTCAAGCCCACCGCCGCGCTCAAGGCCGTGCTCAACGGCCACCGCGTCATGACCATGGACGAGGCCGCCGCCGTCGGCGACATCTTCATCACCGCCACCGGCATGAAGGACGTCATCGTCGCCCGCCACTTCGAGGTCATGAAGGACGGCGCCATCGTCTGCAACACCGGCCACTACGACTGCGAGATCAACCTCGACGACCTCGAGGCCATGGCCAGGCAGAAGCGCACGATCCGCGACAACTGCGAGGAGTACGTCCTGGCCGACGGCCGCCGCATCTACGTGCTGGCCCAGGGCCGCCTGGTGAACCTGGCCGCCGCCGAGGGCCACCCCAGCGAGGTCATGGACATGAGCTTCGCCAACCAGTTCCTGTCGATGGTGCGGCTGGCGCAGGAGGGCAGGGACCTGGGCGTGGCGGTGCACGACATCCCCGAATCGCAGGACCAGCAGATCGCGGGCATCAAGCTCGAGACCATGAACGCGACGCTGGACGTGCTGACCCCCGAGCAGATCGCCTACCTGAACGACTACTCGGCCGGCACGTAGCCGCCCATCGGCCGTTGACGCAAGGAAGCGGCCGGCGCCCTCGGGCGCCGGCCGCTTCGTCGTGGACGGGGCGTCGCCGCCCTAGAATCCGTAGGTCAGGCCGGCGGACAGGCACCAGGCGTGGGTGTTGGTCCACGTGGTGTCGGTCTCGGGCCACTTGATGTCGTCCTGGGTCATGAAGTAGCGCCAGGCCCACTCGAACTCCAGCACCATGCGGCGGGACAGTTCGTACTCGGTGCCGATGCCGAACATGATGGACGGATCGCTGCCCTCCAGGGGCAGCCGGTTGAGCTCGACCGGGTCGGTGCCGCGGCCCGCGCTGGTCAGCGCCCAGCTCGTCTTGCCGCCGGCGGCCGTCAGGTAGGGATTGAAGCGGCTCTCGGGCATGATCTTGCCGCCCAGGTAGCCGGTCGCGCCGATCTCCCAGCCGTCGAGCTTCAGGTAGGTGTCCGCGCCCAGGTGCTGCTCGGGGAACCGGTCGAGGCGCGCCTGGTCGTCGGTCATGTTCTGGCCGCCGCGGTAGTAGCGGCCGTACAGGGCGAAGCCGTCGAGCACGAACCACTTCACCGCGCCGTCGACGTTGCCCGCCGCCTCGGTCAGGTTGTTCATGTTCTCGACCTCGTCCTTGACCAGGTGCAGCGAGGGCCACCAGCTGAAACGGCCGGTCACGGCGAAACGGTAGTCGTGGCGCAGCCGCACCTCGGCCGCGGGTTCGGCCAGCGCGGCGGGGCCGCCGCCGAGGTCCTCGGGCGAACGATCGAACTTCACGAAGCGGCTGGTGCCGCGCATCGAGAACGTGCCGGTGATGCGGTCCTTGGCGGCAAGGTAGCTGCCGGAGAAGTTGGCGGGGAACGGCGAGTTCGCGGGCCGGTAGGTGAAGCCGATGCGGGTGGGCGTCACCTTCAGGTTCTCGAGCTCGACCTTGCCCATGAACGGATCGCTCAACTCGCCCTTCCAGTGGGTGCCCATGCCGTCGAGCATGAGCCTGATCTCGAAGTCCTCGCCGTCGGCGGTCTTCATCATCCCGATCCAGGTGCCGGACGGGCCGGTGGCGGCGCTCGCGATCATCGGCAGCAGCATCGCCGCGCCCAGGGCGGTGATCATCAGGACAGACCGGACCCTGGGAACGATTCCCTGCACCATCGCCATTCTCCTCATGAAAAACTCCCGAAATGCGGTCTGGGGTTGGCCCGGTGAATATACAGGCTGGGTCCGGGCTTGTCCAACCTCCGTTGCCCAAAGGGGGTTCGGGCTCCCGGGGATTCCCCGGGGCGCCCCAGAAAGCCTCTTGCAATCCTTGCGGAACTGTACGTATAATGATCCACGGTTTCGATTCGCTGCGATGCGGGTCGACCACCTATTCGATGCGGGTTCCCGTGGTGACCTGGCTAGTCTTCTGCGGGGAATTCGAAGTCGATCGGAAGGCCTCAGGGGAATGAGTCGCCCCCTGTCCGCTGGAAGATCGCTTCGCCCGCATCGATAATTTTTTATCCGGCAACGGGTTGCCGGTTTCGCGCAGGAGTTCCCATGAGCAACGGAACCGCCCCCGGATCGCGCCGCCGCCCCTCCCTCGCGTTCCTGCACGCCCTGCCCAAGACCGACCTGCACGTGCACCTGGACGGGTCCCTGCGCCCGGAGACCGTCCTGGAGCTTTCCGCGGGGGTGGCCACGGGGTATGCGTTCCGGACCGTGGAGGACGTGCTGGCCGTGTGCCGGGTGCCGGACGACTGCCAGAGCCTGGTGGACTACCTGCGGGTCTTCGACATCACGCTCAAGCTGATGCAGGACGCGGCGAGCCTCGAGCGCATCGCCTTCGAACTGGCCGAGGACGCCCACCGCGAAAATGTGCGCTACATGGAGGTGCGGTACTCGCCGCTGCTGCACCGCGAGCGGGGCCTGGACTACGACCAGGTCGTGGCCGCCGTCCAGAAGGGCCTGGACCGGGCGCGCCGCCGCTACGGCATCCGCACCGGGCAGATCATCTGCGGCATCCGTCACATCCCCGGTCCGTCCAGCCTCGAGCTGGCCGACCTGTCGGCGCGCTGGAAGGGCCGCGGCGTGGTGGGCTTCGACCTCGCCGGCGCCGAGCGCGACTTCCCGGCCAAGCACCACCTCGAGGCGTTCCAGCGCGTGCTCGACGCCAACATCAACGTGACCGTGCACGCGGGCGAGGCCTTCGGCGCGCCCTCGATCCACCAGGCCGTGCACTACTGCCGGGCCCACCGCATCGGCCACGGCACCCACCTGGCCGAGGACGCCGAGCTCATGGCCTGGGTGAACAACCACCGCATCGCCGTCGAGGTCTGCCTCGCGAGCAACCTGCAGACCAAGGCCATCCCCGACTTCGCCAGCCATCCCATCCGCCGCTTCATGGAGGACGGGCTGCGGGTGACGCTGAACACCGACAACCGCCTGGTGTCGGGCACGACCGTCACCAACGAGTACCGCCTGGCGGTCGAGCACTACGACCTGTCCGAGGACGAGGTGCTGGGGCTGGTCATGAACGGGTTCAAGGCGGCGTTCCTGCCGCTGAAGGAGAAGGTGCAGCTCATCGACCAGGTGCTCGGCGAGTTCGCGGCCCTCGGCGCGGCCTTCTCCGGCGAGATCTCCCGGCGGCGGCGCATCCACGTCTAGGCCGCGCCGGCGCTAGGGCCCGCCGGCCAGGTGGGCCGCCACCAGCGCGGCGTCGACCGCCGCCCACAGCACCAGCGCGTGCTGCATGCCCCGGTGCTGGCGGGCCGCGTCCCACCGCGCGCCGCGCACGAACCACCACGCCAGGTGCAGCAGCCAGAGCGCGACCGCGCCCGAGACGGCCGTCCGCCCGGCGCCGGCCGCGGGGATGCCCGCCAGCAGCAGCGCCGCACCCAGGCCCAGCAGCCCCGCGGCCCCCAGCGCGCGCCGCCCGCCCAGGGCCGTGGCCAGCGTGCGGTCGCCGCGGCGGCGATCGTCCTCGGCCTGGTAGATCTGGGTCAGCGGATAGAGGGAGCCGAACAGCAGCGCGAACCCGGCCACCAGGCGCGCACCGTCGGCAGGCGCCTGCGCCACGCCGGCGGCCCGGGCCGCCAGCAGCCCCGCGAGGGTCGTGCCGCCGCCGTACCCCGCCATGTTCACCAGCAGGTCCAGGCCGGGCCGCGACTTCCAGCGCGAGGCCGGGTGGCTGTACAGGACCGACAGCAGCACGCAGGCCGCGGTCACGTGCCCGAACGCGGGGCTCACGGCCATGAAGCCCAGGACCGCCCCGGCGGCCATGGCGGCCAGGGCGCCGCCGGCCAGCCATCGCGGCGGCTGCGGCGGCCGCGCCAGGTAGGCCACCGGCCCGGTGTCGCGGTCCCAGGCGCTGTTGTAGGCCAGGGTGCCGCCGTTGAGCATGACCACCCAGGCGGCCCAGGCCGCCGCCACGGTCCAGGGGGCGCCCAAGGCGGCTGCGGCGACCTCGCGGCCGGGCGCCGCGAGCAGGAACCCGACGGCCAGTTGGGCGCTGAGGATGGGCCACTGCCGGGGGCGGGTCAGCGCCGCGGCGTCACGCCAGCCGGGGTTCACGGGAGCGCGGCCCGGCAGGCGGCCGCGTCGGTCTCGCCGGGCGCGGCCGCCGGCGTGCCCGCGGCGACCGGCTGGGCCACCGATGCCAGCTGCGCCTCGAACCAGGCCAGGTCGATGGACGCGTTCACGCACATGCGGTCCATGCCCGCCAGGGGCACCAGCAGGGCCGGGTGTTCGGGCACGCTGCGCAGGGCCTTGATCAGGCGGTCATGGCAGGCGGTGGCGATGATCAGGTCGGGCGATTCGCGGCGGGCCATGGCGAAGGCGATGTGGCTGCGGAAGGCCACCAGCGCGCGCACCCCGTGGCGGTCGCACAGGCGGGCGATGCCGCCCAGCTGGCAGTCGGCGCAGTCGCGGCACAGGCCCAGGTCGGCCTGCACGTCGGCGCAGCAGCCGGACTTCTTCACGCAGCGCGGCAGGATCAGCAGCACGGTGCGCGGCGGGCGGCCCGCGAGGTGGCGCCGCACGCGCCGGTTCTGCGCGGTCACCAGCACCTCGACCAGGCGCATGTCCGCGCCCGGCCACGGCCGCAGCAGCCGGCGCAGGCCGGCGACGGCGACGACGTAGCTGCGGTGGCGCCAGGGCGATCGGAAGCTCATGGCCGTCCCTGCTGCAGCCAGCGCCGGCGGATCTCGAAAGCGAGGACCCCGAAGCTGACCGCCACGTTCAGCGAGTGCTTGGCCCCGGCCATGGGGATCTCCACGGCCGCATCCGCCAGGGCCAGCACCTCGGGCGCGACGCCGCGCACCTCGTGCCCGACCACGAAGCAGACCGGGAAAGGATAAGCGAACGCGGTCCAGTCGGCCGCGCCCGGCGCCTGCTCGAGGGCCACCACCGCCACGCCCGAGGCCTTCAGGTGCGCCACGGCCCCGGCGGCGTCCTGCCAGTAGTCCCAGGGCACGGTCCGGGTGGCGCCCAGGGCCGTCTTCTCCATGTCCGGCCGGGGCGGCGTGGCCGTCACGCCCGCCAGGTACAGCCCGCCGAGGGCCACGGCGTCGGCCGTCCGGAACATCGACCCGACGTTCCAGACGCTGCGCACGTTGTCCAGCAGTGCGTACACCGGCATGCGGCCGGGGGCGGCGGGATGGGGGCAGGGGAACTGCGGGTGCATCGGTCACGGTCCTTGGGCTCGGGCCGGCGTCTGGCCGGGACATGGCCGGCATTGTGGGGGCCGGGGCGCCGTTTGGCAACCGCCCGGGCCGGGGCAAACCCGGGGTAAACCGCGGGGCTCCGGCGTCGATAACCCCTTCAGCGTTCCAATCCCTGCAGCCAAGGATGCCTTGCCGCTCATGAAGCGTCAAACGGTCAGTCTGTGCATGATCGCCCGGGACGAGGAGTCCCGGATCGGCACGGCCCTCAAGTCGGTGCTCGCCCTCGTCGACGAGGTCGTGGTCGTCGACACCGGATCGTCCGACAACACGCGGATCATCGCCGAGGGCTACGGCGCCCGCGTCGTCGACGCGGCCTGGAGCGACGACTTCGCCGCGGCGCGCAACGTGGGCCTCGGCGAGGTGACCAGCGACTGGGTGCTGGTCCTGGACGCCGACGAGTACCTGCAGCCCACGCGCCCGGTCGAGTTCCAGCGCCTGCTGCACGACCCCACCGCCGCGGGCTACCGGCTGCGGATCATCAGCCCGCGCGAAGAGGCCGGTCCCGAGGGCCGCGTGCAGTGCCGGCTGTTCCGCGCCGACCCGCAGGTGCGCTACCGTTTCCCGATCCACGAGCAGGTCTCGCCCGCGGTGGAGACCTTCGCCGCCGCCGAGGGCCTGCACGTCTACGACACGCTGCTGTCGGTGGTGCACGAGGGCAACGAGGCCGAGCGCCGCACCCGCAGCCGCGAGCGCGCGCTGCGGATCCTGCGCAAGGCCGTCGATTCCCATCCCCACGAGGCCTACTTCCCCTACCGCCTCGGCTGCGAGGGGCAGATCCGCCTCGACGACGAG
>DAOPJF010000144.1:0-6643 GCA_035399525.1 Candidatus Krumholzibacteriia bacterium
GAGGGCGGAGACGGGAATGAGCGGCGACGAACGACCGGACATCCGCGCGGCGCGCTTCGAGCTCGAACTGGACGCCGTGCCCGTGCAGGTCTGGACCATCGAGGGCGATCGCTACGGCGCGGCCAACCGCTGCCACGCCGCGTTCCTGGGCGTGCCCCAGGACAGCCTGCCGGGCGCCCGGTACGCCTCTGTCCTGCCGGAGGCGACGATTGCGAGCCTGGCCGCCGGCATGGCCCGGGTCCGGGACGGGTCGGGGCCGACCCGGACCGAGTTCTGGGCGACCAACGCCGACGGCGAGCGACGCCTGCTGGATGTCACGCTCGCCCCGGCGGCGCGGTCCGGCGGCGACGGCGGCATGATCGTCTGCACGGCCCATGACGTGACGGACCGCCTGCTGGCCTCGGCCGACCTCGTGCGCAGCGAGGAGAACTTCCGCCGCTTCCTCGAGACCATCGGCGACCTCGTGCTGATCGGCGATCTCGAGGGTCGCATCATCTACTCCAACCCGGCCGCATCCCAGAAGCTGGGGATCCCGCCCGAGCAGCTCGCAGGGCGCAGCATCCTGGCGCTGCACCCGGAGTCGGTGCGCGAAGAGGCCGCGACGATCCTGGCCGGGATGTTCCGCGGCGAGCGCGACACGTGCCCGCTGCCGCTGCAGCGGGCCGACGGCACGATATTTCCCGTCGAGACACGCGTGTGGTTCGGCACCTGGAGCGGCGAGCGCTGCATCTTCGGCCTGTGCAAGGACCTGACGGCCGAGCAGGAGGCGCTGCAGAAGTTCGACCGCCTCTTCCGGCTGAACCCGGCCCTGATGGCGCTCTCGGACATGGAGGACCGCCGTTTCACCGAGGTGAATGACGCGTTCCTGCAGGTGCTGGGCTATCGCCGGAACGAGGTCGTCGGCAAGACCGTGCGCGACCTGGACCTGTTCCCCGACCAGGACGAGCAGGACCGGGCCGCCGCCCTGCTGGCGGGCACGGGCAGCCTGCGCGAGTTCGAGCTGAAGGTGCGGACGAACGACGGTTCGCTGCGCCGAGGCCTGTTTTCCGGCGACATCATCGAGAGCCAGGGCAAGCGCTTCTTCCTGACGGTGATGCTCGACATCACCGAGCGCAAGAAGGCCGAAGCCGAGCGCGAGCAGACCATCCGCGAGCTGCAGAACGCCCTCGAGCAGATCCGCACGCTCAAGGGCATCGTCCCGATCTGCGTCAGCTGCAAGAAGATCCGCGACGACAAGGGCTTCTGGGAGCAGGTCGAGGCCTACGTGTCGCGGCACACCGAGGCCGAGTTCTCCCACGGCATCTGCCCGGACTGCATGGGCAGGTATTATCCAGAGTACGTGACCAGGCGTCATGGACAGGACTGACGGGGACCGCCCTTGCGCACCCTCGGCCGCGGCGATGGTCGAGGTTCATGCCCGCGCCCACGAGGGGTTCGCCGCGGTCATCGCCCATCTCGGGGGGTTCGCCGCAGCCGACCTGGACCGGGAGCTGCCGGGCTTCGGCTACCCGACGGTGCGGCTGCAGGTGCACCACGTGATCGGCGGCGAGGTCTATTGGCTGGGCGTGATGCAGGGGCGCATCGACATCGACCACGACCACCTCGAGACGGCCGACCTGGCCGCGCTCGACCACTGGCGGCGCGGGTCCGCGGCCGCCACCGCCGCCTGGCTGGCCCGCACGCCCGACGCGGAGCTCGCCACGCCCCGGCCGTTCGTCGTGTGGGGCGGCCGCACGCTGGTGCTCACGCCGGCACACGTGGCCATGCGCATGGTCACCCACATCTTCCAGCACAAGGGCCAGCTGGCGGCCATGAGCCGCCTGCTCGGCCGCCCCGTTCCCGAGGGCCTGGACTACAGGCACGACTGAACCCCGCAGCTATGGCGCCAGAACCAGCGTGTGGGCCGGCGCGCCCGGCAGCAGCGGCGCGGGCCGCCCCTCGGCCCAGGCATCGTGGCCGGCCAGGAACCAGGGCGACAGCACGTGCCCCGACTGCCCGCCCGGCATGTGGAACAGGCCCTCGTCCTCGCGTCCCGGCGAGACCACCATGCGTTCGCTGGCGCCGCTGATGCGTCCCTGCACCCGCGGCATGAACGCGTCGCCCGGCAGCGACTGCACCGGCGCGGCGAGCCAGCGCATCAGGCGGGGGTCGAGCTGCGTGAACGGATGGGCGACCTTCACGCGATTGAACGAACCCCAGGTGAAGGCCTCGAGCGACCCGGCCATCAATCGGGCCGAGGCGACGGCGCGGCCCGCGGCAGCCACCACTAGGTCGTCCCAGTCGCGGTGGCCCGGCGGCAGCAGGTGGGCCGGCTGTTCCTCGAGCAGGCGACGCAGCACCTCGTGGCGGTAGGGCAGGTAGCCCATCCGGAAGTCCGGTTCGTGGGACCTCAACGGCCCGGCCAGGGTGTCGTACAGCTCGTCGACCGCCTCCCACACGCCGTTGCGCACTAGGTAGTACGCCACCGACGACGGTTCGGCGCGGCCGTCGCCCCAGCGGTCGCGGGCCCAGTCCAGGAACGCCGCCTGGTCGGGCGTCAGCACGTCGGCGTGGCGCTCGAGCGCCGCGATGAACAGGTGTCGCCACTCGTCCAGGAACAGGGCGCGGTCGTCCAGCTGCAGCGCCAGCATGTCGGTCTCGTCGGGCCACTCGAGGGCGCGCAGGCCGTCGCGGATCTGCCGCGCGCGGGCCCCCAGCGCGTAGCCGCCGTCGCCGACGACCTCCAGGTCGCGGCCGCCGACCACGCGGTTGTTGGCGGTCCACAGCCGGCCTTCCGCGGGGTCGACGATCCGGGGCTGCTCGTCGGGCGCGAGGTAGCCGTCCCAGCGGCACGATCCGTCCGCCCACGACACGGGCAGCCGGCCGTCCCAGCCCACGCGCCGCGGGATGCTCCCGGCGATGGCCCAGGCGATGCGCCCGTCGCGGTCGCAGCAGACCAGGTTCTGCGGCGGGATGCCGCAGCCGCCGGCGGTCGCCACGGCCTCGTCGACGGTGCGCGCGGTCTCCAGGCCCAGCAGGCGGAAGTTCACGGCCTCGGCGTCGTGGGCGGTCCAGCGCAGGGCACGGGGGCGGCCGAAGGCGTCGACGTCCCACAACGGGCCCCAGATCGTCTGCTCGACCACCAGCGTATCGGGCGCGCCGCCGGCCACCGTGATGACCTCGGGCACGCGCTCGACCGTGCGCCACCCCGCGGGCGTGCGGTAGCGCGTCGCGTCGAGGCTGTCGGTCTCGACGACCACCAGGTCGATCCAGTCGCCGTAGCTGTTGGTGAAACCCCAGGCCACGTCGCCGTTGCTGCCGGCGACCAGCGCCGGCGTGCCCGGCAGCGTCACGCCCACCAGGGCGCGGCGCCCGTCGCCCTCGGGCCACGTCAGCCGTGCCCGGTACCACGTGTTGGGCAGGCCCAGGCCCAGGTGCATGTCCGTCGCCAGCAGGGCGCCGCCGTGCCGGGTCAGGCCTCCAGCCACCGCCCAGTTGTTGCTGCCGGTGGTGTCGGCGGGCGCATCGGGCGCAGCCGGTTCGAGGAAGCTGGCCCAGGTGCGTCCCCCGTAATTCCAGGTGCGGATGTCCACGGCCGTCGAATCCGGCACCGGCCACGCCGCGATCGGATCATCCTCGAGCGGCGCCTCCCAGCGGTTGGACCGCGGCAGCAGCAGCGCGGCCAGGCCGGCCGGCAACCGATCGTGCACGGCGGCCCACGCGGCCTCGGTGCGCGCGCCGTCCAGGGCCAGGTCCATGAACATCGAGTCCAGGACGAGCACCGAGTCCTCGGGACGCCACGGCCGGGGCTGCTGCCGCAGCAGCCAGTATTCCCAGGGCCGCGCCCGCAGGCCGGCCAGGCCTGCGTTCACGCCGGCGGTGTAGGCGTCCAGCACGGCGCGCTCCCGGGCGTCGAGGCCCGCCAGCACATCGGCCGCCCGCGTCCGGAAGCGGTGCCGCCGCGCGGCGCGGTCGGTGTCCACCAGCGCCGGGCCCAGCAGTGCCGCCAGTTCGCCCGCCGCCGAGCGCCGCATGAGGTCCATCTGGAAGAACCGGTCCTGCGCGTGCAGCCAGCCCAGGGCGCGGGCGGCGTCCAGCCGTCCCGCGGCGGTCACGTCGGGCACGCCCAGGTTGTCGCGGGTGATGGTGACGGCGGCTTCGAGACCCGGCAGCCGGCGCTCGCCGTCGGTCGCCGGAAGGCTGCCGCGCAGCATCAGCGTGGCCGCCAGGGCACAGGCGCCCGCCAGGCCCAGCAGGGCGGCGAGCACGATCAGGATGACGCGAAGGATCCGGCGCTTCATGGAACGTCCCCCTCGATGGCGCATGATCATCCCATCCTACCACCGCGGCGCCGGGGATGCCGAACGAAAGACGACGGCCGCCCGGTTCCCCGGGCGGCCGTCGCGTCAAAGGGGAAGGCCATGGTTCAGCGCAGCATCTTCCACAGGTAGGCGTAGGTCACGGCCCACATGTAGGCCCGCTGGTTCAGGTTCGCGGCGGCGCCGTGGCCGCCCTCGGTGTTCTCGAAGTAGTAGATCGGCTTGCCCATGTCGACCATGCGCCGCGCCATCTTGCGGGCGTGGCCCGGGTGCACGCGGTCGTCGCGCGTCGAGGTCACGAACAGCACCTTGGGGTAGGTCTTGTCCTTGTCCAGGTTCTGGTAGGGCGACCAGGCCTGCATGAACGACCAGTCGTCGGTGTCGGGGTTGCCGTACTCGGCCATCCAGCTCGCGCCCGCCAGTAGCTTGTTGTAGCGCTTCATGTCCAGCAGCGGCACCTGGCAGACGACGGCGTTGAACAGGTCGGGTCGCTGCGTGAAGGTCGCGCCTACCAGCAGGCCGCCGTTCGAGCCGCCCACGATGCCCAGGTGCGCCGGCGAGGTGACCTTGCGGGCGATCAGGTCCTCGGCCACGGCGATGAAGTCGTCGAAGCACTTCTGCCGGTTCTCGCGCAGGGCCTGGCTGTGCCATTTCGGGCCGAACTCGCCGCCGCCGCGGATGTTCGCCAGCACGTACACGCCGCCGCGGCCGACCCAGGCCTCGCCCGTGGTGCCCGAGTAGCTGGGCAGCATCGACACCTCGAAGCCGCCGTAGCCGTACAGCATGGTCGGGTTGGCGCCGTTGGCCTGGTAGCCCTTGGGCGTGAACATGAAGTAGGGGATCTTCGTGCCGTCGGCCGACGTGGCCTCGAACTGCTCGACCGTCATGCCGGCGGCATCGAACTGCTCGGGCGTGCTCTTGATGCGTTCGGGGGCCTGGCCCGGGCGCACCAGGTACAGGCTCGAGGGCGTCAGGAAATCGGTGTACGAGAAGAAGAACGTGTCGTCGGTGTCGCTCGTCGCGCCGATGCCCGCGGTGCCCAGGCCCGGCAGGGCGATCTCCTCGCGCGTCCAGGCGCCGTCGGCCAGGGTCAGCCGGTACAGGCGGCTGCGCACGTTGTCCAGGGTGCTCAGCAGCACCTGGTTGAGCGTGGTGCTGACGCCGCGCAGCGAGACGCGCTCCTCGGGCGTGAACAGCACGTCGAACGTCCGCGAGCCCTGCAGGAAGGCGTCCAGGTCGATGGCCAGCAGCGCATCGGCGGGGTACGTCGTGCCGCCGACGGTCCAGTCGGTGCGCAGCGACAGCATCATGTGGTCCTTGAACATGCCCCGCAGCTCGGCGTCGATGGGCACGTCCACGCGCACCAGGCGATCGCCCAGGCGCAGCCAGGTCATGCCCGTGAAGAAGGCGGGCGTGCGGAAGACCACGTCGTAGCTGCCCTCGGGCGTCACCGAGGTGTAGGCGCCCACCGAGACGTCGGTCTGCTCGCCCTCGTACACCGTCACGGCGCTCTCGAGCGGCGTGCCGCGCGTCCACAGCTTCACGATGCGGGGGTAGCCCGAGTCGGTCAGCGACCCGGGTCCGAAGTCGGTCCCGATCCACACGTGGTCCTCGTCCTGCCAGCTCACCGACGACTTGGCCTCGGGCACCGTGAACCCGCCCTCGACGAAGGCCTTGGCCACGGTGTCGAACTCGCGCACCACCGCCGCGTCGCCGCCGCCGCGCGACAGGCTCACCAGGCACAGACGCCCCTCGGGCTGAAGCATGCCCGCGCCCTTCCACACCCAGTTCTCGCCTTCGGCCGCGGCCAGGGCGTCCAGGTCCAGCACCGTCTCCCAGGCCGGGTCGGCCGTGACGTACTGGTCCAGGAAGGTGCGGCGCCACACGCCGCGCACGTGCTCGGCGTCCTGCCAGAAGTTGTACAGCCAGGCGCCCTGGATCGACGCGAAGGGGATCCGGTCGCGCGAGTTGTAGATCTCCAGCAGCCGGTCGTGGATGGGCTGGTACTCGGGCACGGCCTCGAGCTCGGCCTGCGTGCCGGCGTTCATCTCCTTGACCCACTTGAGGGCCTTGGCGCCGTCCACCTCCTCGAGCCAGAGGTACGGATCCTTGTCGTTGTCGTTGTCCTTGGGTGCGGCCACGAGCAGGCCCGGCAGCAGCAGCGCGCCGAGCAGCATCGGCGCGAATCGTCGCACGTGCATCGGGAGGTCTCCTTGCAGGGGGATGGGTCGGGGTCTTTGACGCCGGGGCATCATAACAGGTCCGCCGGCGGGATGCGACCCGTTCGCCGCGCCGTTGAGCGCCGGGCGGCGATGGTGTAGGGTGGCCCCGGCGGCGCCCGCAGG
>DAOPJF010000145.1:0-6641 GCA_035399525.1 Candidatus Krumholzibacteriia bacterium
CGCGGTCATCGCCGCGTCGAAGCCCTTGTTGCCGGCCTTGGTCCCGGAGCGCTCCACCGCCTGGTCGAGGGTCTCGGCGGTCACCACGCCGTAGGCCACGGGCACGCCCGTGTCCAGCGACACCTGCGCGATGCCCTTGGTCACCTCGCTGGCCACGTACTGGAAGTGCGGCGTGTCGCCCTGGATGACGCAGCCCACGCACACCACGGCGGCGTAGCGGCCGGTGCCCGCCAGCTTCTTGGCCGCCATGGGGATCTCGAAGGCCCCCGGCACCCACGCGGTGTCGATGTTCGCCTCGGCCACGCCGTGGCGCTGCAGGGCGTCCAGGGCCCCGTCCAGCAGCTCGCGCGTGAAGAAGTCGTTGAAGCGGCTGGCGACGATCGCGATCTTCGCCTTGCCCGCGGTGAACTTGCCCTCGAAGGTGCGGCCCATCGCTCTCTCCGTTCTCTACAGGTGATCCAGCATGTGGCCCAGGCGGGCCTTCTTCGTCTGCAGGTACTTCGCGTTGCGCAGGTTCGGCTCGATCTGCACGGGCACGCGCTCGGCGATCTCCAGCCCGTAGCTCTCCAGGCCCACGATCTTGCGGGGGTTGTTGGTCATCAGGCGCATGCGGCGCACGCCCAGGTCGCGCAGGATCTGGGCGCCGATGCCGTACTCGCGCAGGTCGGGCGCGAAGCCCAGCTTCTCGTTGGCCTCGACGGTGTCGGCGCCCTGGTCCTGCAGCTGGTAGGCCTTCATCTTGTTGATCAGGCCGATGCCGCGGCCCTCCTGCCGCATGTACAGGAAGACGCCGCGCCCCTCCTTCTCGATGGCCGCCAGCGCGGCCGCCATCTGCTCGCCGCAGTCGCAGCGCTGGCTGTGGAACAGGTCGCCGGTCATGCACTCGCTGTGCACGCGCACCAGGGTGGGCGTGTCGGCGTCGATGTCGCCCTTGACCAGGGCCACGTGGGTCGCCGCGTCGATGCGCGTGGTGTAGGCCACCATGCGGAAGGTGCCGAAGTCCGTCGGCAACGGCACCTCGGCCTCGCGCACCACCAGCTTCTCGTGGCCGCGCCGCCAGCGGATCAGCCCGGCGATGGTCACCAGCGGCATGCCGTGCTCGGCGGCGATGGTGCGCAGGCGCGGCAGGCGCGCCATGTCGCCGTCGTCGTCCATGATCTCGCACAGCAGGCCGGCCGGGTACAGGCCCGCGGCGCGGCAGAGGTCGACCACGGCCTCGGTGTGGCCGGCGCGCTCGAGCACGCCGCCGGGCCGCGCCTCGAGGGGGAAGATGTGGCCGGGCCGCGCCAGGTCGTGGGGCCGGCTGCGCTCGTCGATGAACACCCGCACCGTGCGCGCGCGGTCGGCCGCCGAGATGCCGGTGGTGACGCCCGCGGCGGCGTCGATGCTGACGGTGAAGTTGGTGCCGAGGCTGGCGGTGTTGCGCGCGACCATGGGCTCGATGTCCAGCTCGCGCAGGCGCTCGCCCGTGGCCGACAGGCAGATCAGGCCCCGGCCGTGCTTGGCGATGAAGTTGACGATCTCGGGCGTGACCATCTCGGCGGCCACCACGAAGTCGCCCTCGTTCTCGCGGTCCTCGTCGTCCACCACGATGATGATCTCGCCGCGGCGCAGCGCCGCGAGCGCCTCCTCGATGGTGTTCGTGTCGTGGGTGGGCTGCTTGTCGTTCATGTCATCCCTTCGGGCCGCCGCGGCCGCTCCGGCGCCAGGCGCCGCGGGCCATCAGCCGCTCCATGGTCAGGCCGCCGCCCGGTGCGGCGGCCTGGTCGTCGTTGCGGGCACCGCCGTCGCGGACCAGGTGCGGCAACAGGCCCATGTCGCCCGTCCGCACGGCCTTGACCAGCACGTCCATCTCGAGGTTCACCCGGTCGCCCGGGCGCAGGCGGTCGAAGTGCGTGGCCGCCAGCGTGTGCGGGATCAGGTTCACCGTGAATCCCGTCGTGAACGGGCCCTCGTCCACCGTCAGGCTGACGCCGTCGACGCCGACCGAGCCCTTGGGGGTCAGGAAGCGGCGCTGTTCGGCGGCCGCACCGATGGTGACGGCCAGGCCGCCGCCCGAGCGCCGCACCGCCGTGACCTCGCCCACGCCGTCGACGTGGCCCTGCATCAGGTGGCCGTCCAGGGGATCGCCCACGCGCAGCGCCGGCTCCAGGTGCAGCCGCCGGCCGCGGCGCCAGGCGCCCAGCGTGGTCAGGCGGCGCGTCTCGCCCACGGCCTCGACCGAGAAGGACCGCGCGCCCGTCCTCGTCACCGTCAGGCAGATGCCGTCGACCGCGACGCTGTCGCCCACGGCCACGCGCTGCGCCGTCGCCGGCGCCGTGATGTCCAGGCGCAGCGTGCCGCCGGCCGGCGTGATGGCCGCCAGCGTGCCGATGTCGCGGACCAGGCCGGTGAACACCCCGTGACCTCCTAGAGGGTGACCCGCTGCAGGACCCCCGCGAAGCTGCGGCGGTCGTGGATGCTCAAGAGGTCGGCGCCCAGCACCGACGTCGCGGTCAGGCGGAACGTGCGGTCGGCCGCGCCCGCCGGCAGGAAGCCCTGCGGCCAGGCCACGCCCCCGCCCAGCACCACCGGCGCCTCGTAGCGCAGCCAGCGGTCGACGACGCCCGCCTTCAGGAACGACGCCGCCAGCTGCGGACCGCCCTCGACCATGAGGGCCAGGAAACCCGCGTCGCGCGCGCGCGCCACCAGGTCGGCGGGGTCGACGCGGCCGCTGTCCTCGCGGCAGAAGATCACGCGGCCTCCGGCGGCCTCGACCGCGGCCTGCCCGGCGCCGCCCTTGGCGCCTTCGCCGGCGAAGACCACGAAGGGCGCGCGGGCCAGGCCCTCGCGCCAGCTCAGGTCGGTGTCCACGTAGCCGGGCATCGGCTCGTCGGCCGGCCCGTCGCCGCCGGCGGCCAGGCGGCCGTCCAGCCGCGGACGATCGGCGGCCACGGTGCCCTCGCCCACGAGCACGAGGTCGACGCGGCGCCGCCGCCGGTGCACGTCGCGGCGCGCCTCGTCGCCGGTGAGGTAGAACGGCGCGCCGGCCGCGCGCGCTGCGGCCGGCGGCGCGAAGAACCCGTCCAGGCTGTGGGCGGTCTTCAGCTCGACGTAGGGCCGCGCGAAGTTGTCCGTCGCGACGAACGGCCAGACCAGCTCGAGGGCCTCGGCGGCGCGCACGCCGCAGTCGACCTTCAGGCCGTGGTCGCGCAGGAAGCGGCAGCCGCCGCCGATGACCGCCGGGTTGGGATCGCGCATGGCCACCACCACGCGGCGGACGCCGCTGGCGAAGACCGCCGGCGCACAGGGCGGCGTGCGGCCCTGGTGGTTGCAGGGTTCGAGGGTCACGTACAGCGTGGCGCCGCGCGCCTTCTCGCCGGCCTCGGCCAGCGCCAGGGGCTCGGCGTGGGGCGTGCCCGCGCCCTGGTGGGCGCCGCGGCCGACGATCGCGTCGCCGCGCACCACCACCGCCCCCACCGGCGGGTTGGGCCAGGTGCGGTGCGCGGCGCCGCGGGCCAGCGCGAGGGCCTCGCCCATGAAGGCGTGGTCGCGCGCCTCGGCGTCGTCGAGCCTGCGGTCGGGCGTGGCGGCGGACATGGTCCCTGCTCCTGCGGCCGACGGGCGGCCGCGGATTTCCCGGGGACACGATGGGAAGAAGGGAAACGGGGACGTCTGCCCACGGCTCGGCGCCGCGCACGGCAAAGCCGCTGCATGGCGCCCAGGCAGGTCCTCAACTTCTTCCATCCAGACTGTGACTGTCGGCCCCGGAGTTGCACCGGGTCAGCCCCGCACCTCCGGATCGGAGGGCACGGGGGTCGCGGGCTTTCACCGCCGGTGGGGAATTCCACCCCGCCCCGAAGTTGGTGTATGGCGTTGTGCGGGAAAAGCTAGCCGACGGGGCGGATGGCGTCAAGGCGCCCGCCGCCGCCCCGGGCCGATCGGGTCTTGTGCGCGCATTCCTTAGCCTCTAGAATGCGCGGTCCACGGCACCGGGAAGGCCGCCCCCACGGCCCGAAGCGACGGGAGAGCATCCCCTTGAATCGACACCTCCGCGGTCTCCGGAGACTGGCGCTGGCCACGCCCTTGATCCTGGTGGGCCTGGCCCACCCGGCCGTCGCCCAGCGCTTGCCCTTCCGTACGTTCACCGAGGTCGACGGCGCCCCTTCGAGCGCCTTCGGCACCGGGGTCCAGGACAGCGATGGCCGCCTGTGGGTCGCCTCGCGCGCGGGCCTGGCCATGTACGACGGCGTCGAGTGGACGCTGGAAGTCGACGAGGCCGGCATGCTGCACATCGCGCTCGGCGCGGTGCAGATGGACGGGGCGGGCCGCCTGTGGGCCACGGTGCAGGCCACGCCGCCGCGCGTCTTCCGCCGCGATCCCGACGGCTGGCGGCAGCTGCCGTCGCCCGAACCCCTGGCCTCCGGCTGGAGCAGCGACCTGACCGTGCTGGCGGTCGAACCGGTGGCCGAGGCGCCGCGCTGCGCCATCGCCGACCTGGTGAACCGCGTGTTCATCTACGCGGCAGGACAATGGCGGCGCGTGGACTTCGCCGAGCGCGACCGCGTGCATGCGGCAGCCTGGCATGACGGCCGCCTGCTGGTGGCCACGGCATTCGGCCTGAAGTCCGTCGACTGTCCCGCCGACGGACCGATCACCGTCACCGAGCTGGACGGCCTGCCCGCGGGCCCGGCCTACGCCGTCATCCCGCCCCACGGTTCACTGCCCCTGGTGGTGGCGGGCCGCGGCTGGCTCGGCACCTACGACCAGGGCCACTACCAGCCCCTGGCCGCCGACGCACGGCTGGCCCTGACGGTGCCCTACCTCGGCGTCAGCGCCGTGCGCGACAGCGTCGGCGGCGTCTGGATCGGCGACCGGGGCACCGTCGTGCGCTGGCATCCCCTGCTGGGCCTGTCCCTGGTCGAGCCCGCGCAGGGCCTGCCCAGCGCCGGCACCTCGGGCCTGCTGACCGACCGCGAGGGCCAGGTGTGGATCATGAACGCCCGCGGCATCAGCGTGCTGGCGGACCAGCGGCTGGAGACCTTCGACCGCACCACCGGCCTGTTCGCCAACGAGGTATCCTCGATCGTGCTCATGCCCGACGGCCGGGCCGTGCTGGGGCACGAGGGTGGCCTGACGTTCCTGGACCCGGCACCGTCGGTGCTGCCGATCGCGGGCCCCGATCGTTCCGGTCGCGTGATGGGCGCCTGTCCCGACGGCCGGGGCGGCGCGTGGCTGGCCTGCGGACGCACCGGCCTGGTGCACCTGGACAGCGGGCACCGGGCCGAGATCGTCGTCGCTCCCGACGAGGTCACGTCGTGGCTGTCGGGCGTCGCGCGGACCGGGGATGGCACGCTGTGGGTCTCGTCCCACAAGGGCCTGCACAGGCTGCGGGGCCACCGGCTCGAGCCGGTGGACCTGTCCCCCCTGCCCCTGGCCGGCGAGGCCTCGCTGCGGCGCGTGCTGGACGTGCCCGGCTTCGGCGTGGTGGCCACCTCGTCGCGCCGCGGTGTCGTGCGGGTCGACGGCCAGGGTGTCCACTGGATGATCTCCACGGAGACCGCCGCCAACAGCACCTTCGACGTGCTCGACGCCGGCGGCGGCATCCTCTGGGTCGGCACGGGCTGCGGGCTGCGGCGCATCGTCGACGACGCCATCGTGCCCATGGGGCCGGGCGATCCGGTGATCGATCGCCCGGTCTATGCCATCACCCGTGGCGCCGACGGCACCGTGTGGTTCGGCACCGACGCCGGGGTACGCACCTGGGACGGCCACACCCTCGGCGCGCTGACGCCGCGCGAGGGCCTGCGCGGCGCCGAGTCCAACCGCGACGCCCTGAAGTGCGACGCGCTCGGCCGCATCTGGATCGGCACCGACCGCGGCCTGAACATCTGGGACGGGCGCTTCGCCGCACCGCCCCTGGCCCTGCCGCGGGCGCGGATCGAGGGATTCGAGGTGGACGGCCGGCCCCATGCCGCCGACGTCCCGCTCGAGCTGGCACCGTCCGTGCGCGAACTGCGCATCCACGTGCGCAGCGATGCCCTGCGCCTCGGCCGGCAGCAGCGCTTCCAGACCCGCCTGGTCGGCTACGATCCCGGCTGGAGCGAGCCGCACCTGTTGCCCGACGGCGTGCTGCGGTTCACGTCCTTGCCTGCGGGCCGCTACCACTTCGAGGTGCGGGCGCTGGCGGCCGACGGGCAACCGGGCCCCGTGGCCGCTTCGCCGACCATGCACGTCGCCCAGCCCCTGTGGCGCCGCCCCTGGTTGATCGCGGTGAACGTCGCAGCCCTGCTGGCCCTGGCCTGGCTCGTGTCCGGCGGCATCAGCGCCCGCCGTTACGCCCGGCGGCTGCAGGGCGAGGTCAAGGCGCGCACCGCCGAGCTCGCGGCGTCGGAGCAGCGGTTGCGCCACGAGTCCCACCGCCTGGCGGTGGTGCTCGACAGCGTCGGCGACGGCGTGATCGTCGTGGACACCACCGGGCGCATCACCCTGGGCAACCCGGCGGCGGCCACGCTGGTCGGCGCGGCGCCCGGCGCACTGGACGGCCGGCAGCTCGAGGACGTGCTGCCGGGCGTCACCGGCCTGGTGCGCGAGGCCGCCGCGGCCGCCGTCACCGGCACCAGCACCTTCCTGGGCGCCGGAGGCACGTTCCGCTTCCAGGC
>DAOPJF010000146.1:0-6583 GCA_035399525.1 Candidatus Krumholzibacteriia bacterium
CTCGGTCACGACCGGCCCGAACGGCACGTTCTCGTTCCCGGGCCTGTACGCGGGCACCTACACCGTCAAGGCGCAGAAGAGCGGATGGGCCACCGTGGTCCAGGACGTGACCCTGGCCGACGGCGAGAACCTGACCGGCCTGGAGCTGGCCATGTCCCCGGTGAACGAGCAGCTGGTCTGCAACGCGCCGGGCACCGCCATCAACGACAACGCGACCATCACCGACGTGGTGAACGTGCCGGCCTCCGGCTCGATCAGCTCGGTCGAGGTGTGGATCGACATCACCCACACCTGGCAGGGCGACCTGACGGTCACGCTCACGTCCCCGGCCGGGACCCCGGTCATCCTGCACAACCGCACGGGCTCGAGCGCGGACGACATCCTCGGCTGGTACCCGGCCGAGCTGACGCCCGCGGGCAACCTCGACGCGTTCGTCGGCCAGGACATGGCCGGCAACTGGACGCTGACCGTCGCCGACGGCGCCAGCGGCGACACCGGCACGCTGAACGAGTGGTGCGTGAAGATCGTCTTCGCCGGCGGCCAGTCGGCGGTGGACCCCGCCGGTCCGCCGGCCGTGTTCGCCCTCAACGGCAACTATCCCAACCCGTTCAACCCGTCGACGACCATCAGCTACGACCTGCCGAAGGCGGGCAACGTGAAGCTGTGCATCTACGACGTGGCGGGACGGCTGGTGCGCACCCTGGTGGACGGCCACCAGGAGGCCGCGAGCCATGCCGAGGTCTGGGACGGCCGCGATGACCACGGCCGCGGCGTGGCCAGTGGTGTATACTATTATCGGCTGACGGCCGCGGCCCGGACCGCGACCGCCAAGATGACCCTGCTGAAGTAGACGCGGGCTGCGGGCCGGCGGCGACCGCGCCGCCGGCCGCCCCGCAGACGATCGTGACCGCCCACGGAGGGGCGCCGGCCGCGGCGCCCCGCCGTTTTCGCCCTGCAGAACCACACGGCCGCCCCGCCGGGGCGGCGGGGAGATGGACCCATGCTGCTGCACCTGAGCGGAACAACCCTTCGTCGCGGCATCGCGGCGCTGGTCGCCGGGATCGCCCTCCTGGCCGCCGCGGCCGGCCTCGCCGCCGAGAACGCCATTCCCGTCGACCACAACGGCCTGCCCATGTGGGTGGTGGCCGAGCCGACGGACTTCCCGGTCCGCATCGAGCTGTCGGGGCGCGACGCCCTGGACCGCCTGCTGGCGACGGTGATGCCCGCGGACTTCTCCCGGGACCAGATCCGCCCCGACGCCGCGACGGGCCGCATCGTGTTCTCGCCCCGGCTGACCGGGGCGGAGGCCGCCGCCATCGAGGCCGCCGGCTTCACGGTCGTGCGCACGCGCGACACCGACCTGGAGAACCGGCGCGCGGCCGAGGCCTTCTGGGCCGAGCAGGCCGTACAGGGCTTCGCGGCCAAGGATGCGTCCAAGGCGCTCTACTATCCGACCCATGCCCAGATCGGCAGCGACTTCGCGACCCTGGCCGCGACCTACCCGACCCTGGCCCGGACCTTCAACCTGGGCAACTCGGTGCAGGGGCGCGAGCGCTGGGGCATCGTGATCTCGGACGACGTGAACAATACCGAGGCCGAGCCCGAGGTGCGGCTGTCGGCCTCGATCCACGGCGATGAGCCGGTGGACATGGTCATGCTGTGGAACTTCGCCCACTACCTGCTGCAGAACTACGGGCAGGCGGGCTTCGAGGACGTGACGAACCTCGTGGACAACTACGAGATCCACATCGTGCCGCTGTACAACCCGGACGGGTACGTCGCCAACTCCCGGTACAACGCCAACGGCGTCGACCTGAACCGCAACTTCGGTCCGCCGGCGGGCACCGACCCGGTGCAGGAGACCGAGAACATCTCGTTCATGGCGTACTCGCAGGCGCACCACTTCGTGGTCAGCCAGAACGGCCACGGCGGCGCGCTGGTGGCCAACTACCCGTGGGATTACACCTACACGCGGGCGCCGGACGACGCCGCGCTCATCCGGCTCGCGCTCGAGTACTCGACCTACAACCTGCCCATGTACAACAGCCCGTCGTTCCCCCAGGGCATCACCGAGGGCGCCGACTGGTACATCGTCACGGGCGGCCTGCAGGACTGGACATACGACCAGACGGGCTGCATCGACATCACGATGGAGATCAGCAACACCAAGTGGCCCGCCGCCTCGACGCTGGACACGTTCTGGAGCGAGAACGTCCAGAGCCTGATGCACTACGTCAAGGCGGCCCGCTACGGCGTGCACGGCGTGGTCACGGGTTCGGATTCGGGCCTGCCGCTGGACGCGACGGTCACGGTCGTCGGGAACACCAAGACCGTCTCGACCGATCCGGCGCACGGCGACTACTACAAGCTGCTGCCGACGGGCACCTTCACCCTGACCTTCAGCGCGCCCGGCTACCTGGACAAGTCGTTCACCGGCGTGGCCACCACCTGGGGCACCGAGACGGTGCTGGACGTGGCGATGGATCCCATCGCGCACGGCGACGTCGCGGGCACCGTCACCGGCCCGGGCGCCGTGGGCCTGGATGCCTCGGTGAAGTTCTACAGCCTGCCGCTGGACCAGCTGTACGCGAGCACCACGTCCTCGGCGGGCGCGGGGGGCGCCTACGCGGCCAGCCTGCCCTACGGCGACTACCGGGTCGAGGCCTCGGCCGCGGGCTACGGCACGCTGTCGCAGACCGTGACCGTGGGGGCGTCGCCGGCCACGGCCGACTTCGTCCTGGGCGCCATCGAGAACGTGACCCTGTTCGCGTGCGATTTCGAGGCGGGGCTCGACGGCTGGACCGGGCCCTGGGGCCAGGCGACGTCGGGCTACAACTCGACCGCCAGCCTGACCGACAGCCCGGTGGGCAACTACACCTCGAGCCTGACCAGCATCGAGGCCATGGCCGCGGGCGTGGACCTGACCGGCCTGCTGACGGCCGAGGTGTCGTTCTGGGCGCACTGGGACATCGAGAACTCGTGGGACGGCTGCTTCTTCGAGGTCTCGACCAACGGCGGCTCGAGCTGGACCGCGCTGGCCATGACCCACACCAATGCCGCGTCGGGCCAGGGCGGCCAGACGCCGGCGGGCACGCCGCTGTACGACAACCTGCAGTCGACCTGGGTGCACGAGACCCTGTCGCTGGCGTCGTACATCGGGCAGACCGACGTGCGGTTCCGCTTCCGCCTGGTCACCGACTCGAGCATCAACAAGGACGGCATGTACGTCGACGACTTCGTCATCGCCGGTACGCGCCTGCAGGACGTGCTCTCGGGCGTGCCGGGAGCGGGCGTGACGGCGCTGGCCCTGAAGGCCTGGCCCAACCCGTTCAACCCCACCACCAAGGTGGCGTTCACGGTGCCGGCGGCCGGTCCGGTCGAGCTGAACGTGTATGACGTGCGCGGCCGCCTCGTGCGGCGGCTCGCGTCGGGGGCCTTCGAGGCCGGCGGCCACGAGCGGACCTGGGACGGCCGCGACGACGCCGGCCAGGCGGTCGGCAGCGGCGTGTACTTCGCCCAGGTGCGGTCGGCGGGCCAGCGGGCCGTCACGAAGCTGATGCTGGTGAAATAGTCCGCGACCGTCGCGAAAGGGAAAAGGGCGGGATCACTCCCGCCCTTTCCGTTTCCTGGCGCCAGCCCGGTCAGGCGATCGCGACCAGCGTGAGCTCGAAGGTCAGGTCTTCGCCCGCCAGGGGATGGTTGGCGTCGAGGGTCACGGTGTCGTCCGCGACCTCGACGATGCGCACGGGCAGCACGCCGTTCTCGGTGTGCATCTCGAGCATCATGCCGATCTCGGGCTCGAGGTCCTCGGGCAGGCTCTCGCGGGGGACCAGGCCGATCATGTCCTCGAGGATGTCGCCGTAGGCCTCGTCGCACGGGATCGTGACCGTCCGCGTCTCGCCCACGGCCATGGCCACCACCGCGGCCTCGAAGCCGGGGATGACCGACTGCTCGCCGGTGACGAACTCGAGGGGCTCGCTGCCCTCGGACGAGTCGAACACCGTGCCGTCGGCGAGGGTGCCCTTGTAGTGGACCTGGACGGTCTTGCCGTTCTCGATCATGCGTGCGCTCCTTCCGCGCGTTCGGGGGCTTGCCGTTTCCGGCCCAACGTAACCGTTTCCGGCCGCCGGACAAGCACAATCGCCCGGTGGACGGGTCACAGGACCAGCGTCAGCCCGCCCACGAGCGTGCGTCCGGGACCCGGCAGGCCGGTCTGGTCGTCGACCCGCGTGTCGAAGGCGTTGTCCAGCCGCAGCCAGGCCTCGACGTCGCTGGTCGAGCCGACGCCGCCGGGCCAGCGCCAGGCCAGGCGCACGTTCCAGGTCACGCCCGCAGGCAGCCGGCGCACGCCGGTCGCCGCGGTCGAGTCGGCGCTCCAGCGGGGGCCGGTGACCCGGGCCTCGAGGCCGGCGCCGGGACCGCGGTCCGCCTGCCAGGAAACGCCCACCAGCGAGAGGTACGCGGGCCGGTCCTCGGCCGGGCGCTCGACCCCTTCGTCCTCGACCCGCGCGTCGAGGATGGTGTGCTGCAGCCGCGCCTCCACCTCGGGCCGGGGCGTCCAGGCGCCGATGACCTCGACGCCCGGCACGCGCACCTCGCTGCGGTTGACCCGCTCGAACTGGTTGGTGCCGGGAATCGCCTGCCGCTCGATGCCGCCGGTGATGCGGCTGGCGAACGCGGCGCCCTCGAGGCTCCAGTGCGCGCTGCGTGCGGCGGCGCCCGCCTCGACCTGGTCCTGGCGCTCGGGCCCCAGTTCGGGGTTGGGGATGAAGCGGCCCAGGGCGCCCGAGTAGGTCTCGCGCAACGACGGGAATCGGCTGCGCCGTCCGGCGCCGGCGAAGACCGAGGTCCGCTCGCCGAGGCTGCGCACGACCCGCAGGTTCAGGGCCACGGCATCCTTGGCGGGGCTGGACGCCTTGTCGCCGGCCTCGGGCGTGGCGCCGTGGTCCCAGCCCAGGCCGGCGCGCAGGGTCCAGGTTTCGTCCATCACCGCTTCGCCCTCGGCGGCGACCGAGGTCAACCACTGGGCGTAGGCCAGGACCGGATCGCCGACCGCAGTGGTCTCGCGGTGGTGGGTGTAGCGCGCCGAGCCCTGCAGCGCCATGCGGGCGTGGTCACCGAGCCAGCGTTCCAGGCGCAGGCGGCCGTAGCCGGTGCGGTCCCAGTTCTTCTCGTAGTCCTGGCCGTCCTCAAGGGGCTGGTCCCAGCCGTCGGGACCGCGCGGATCGATCTCCTGGTGGAAGGCGTCGAACGATACGGTGGCGCCCAGGTCCCAGGTGCCTTGCGCATCGAGCGGCACCTCCAGCGCCGCGCCGGCCAGCATGCGTTCGCGCACGGGATAGCGCCAGAAGCGGGCCTCGTCGCCCAGGTGCATCTCCGGGGGCACGCCCTTCTCGGCGGTCCAGGCCGTGGCCAGCAGGCTCAGGCTGCCGGTGCCGGCCAGGGGGCGCGCGCCCCGCAGCAGCAGGGCGCCCTGCTCGAGGTCGCTGTTGAAGCGAGGGCCGTCGCCGCCCGCCAGGGGCAGCGCATCGCGCTTCTGCCACGCGCCGGCGGCCATGGTCTGCCAGGCGCCGAGGCGCCGTTGGTGCACGGCCTCGGCCAGGGTCGCCGACTCCGATCCGAACGAGCCGCGCACGCGGGTGCGCACCTCGTCGACGGCGACCGGCGGCAGCAGGCGAAGGCTGCCCGCCAGCGCGCCCGGGCCGTCCAGCAGGGTCGCGGGGCCGCGGCGGCCTTCGACCCGGCCGATGCCCAGCGCGGGCACCGTCTCGAGGTCGACCCGCTCGTCCCAGGGCAGGTTCAGGGGGATGCCGTCCAGGAACGTCTGCACGTGGCGCTCGCTCGCGCCGCGGACCATCGGGACCGCGTCGCCGCGCGAGTTCACCGTCACCCGGGACGAGGGCAGGACGGCGCCGATCGCGGCCAGCGAGCCGGCGTCGAGACGTGCGAGCGCGTCGCCGGCCAGCACGGTGCGGTCGAAGGTGGCGGCCGGGGCTGCCGTGCCGCTGACCACGATGTCCGGCAGGTCGACCAGCAGGGAGTCCGCAGGGGCGTCCGCGGCAGGGGCGGCGGCCGCGACCAGGATCACGGCCGCCGCGGGCAGGAGGCGGGCCATCTTCACTTCGCGGGACCGAACCCTTCCTTGTAGCGCAGGATGCGTGCCGGGCTGCCGGCCACGATCGCGCCCGCGGGCACGTCCTTCGTGACGACGGCGCCGGCGCCGACGACGGCATCCTCGCCGATGGTGACGGGCAGGATGGTGGCATTCGAGCCGATGCTGGCGCGGTCCTTCACGTAGGTGGACCTCCACTTTTCCTTCTCGGGCTGCGGCGGCATGGTATCGTTGATGAACATGACGCCGTGGCCGACGAACACGTCGTTGCCGATGTGGACCATCTCGCAGATGAAGGTGTGGCTCTGCACGCGCGTGCGGTCGCCGATGGAGGCGCCGCCCTGCACCTCGACGAAGGTGCCGATCATCGAGTCCTTGCCGACCTTGCAGCCGTACATGTTGACGAAGTTCCAGACCTTGGTGCCCTCGCCGATCTCGCAGTCGCGGATCAGCTGCTTGTCGTTGACGGGG
>DAOPJF010000147.1:0-6551 GCA_035399525.1 Candidatus Krumholzibacteriia bacterium
GGCACGATGAAACTGGGAACCAAGATTGCCATGGGGTTCGGCGCCATGCTGGTGCTGACCATGGTCCTGGGAGCGGTCACCGTCATCAACATGCGCCAGGTGAGCACGATCTCCGACTCGCTGGCCGACGAGTACGTGCCCGAGGTGCGGATCGCGGGCGAGCTGCAGAAGGCCTCGCTCGAGACCATGTACGAGATGCGCGGCTACGGCCTGACCGGCGAGGAGAAGTACCTGACCGCCGGCAACGCCCACCTCGTCGAGGTCGACGAGCACCTGGGCGAGGCCAAGGAGCTGGCCGACAACGCCAAGTACCTGAAGCTGCTGGGCGGCCAGGTCGCCGAGGCCAGCGGCGCCGTGAACGACTACAAGGCGCTGGTGGCGGAGACCGAGAAAGTGAACAGCGAGATCGCCGAGATCCGCAAGAACCTCGACGCCGGCGCGGCGAAGTACATCAAGAACGCCAACGAGTTCGTCGAGAGCCAGTATTCCAAGCAGCGCAAGGAGAACGGCGATCCCTCCGTCAGCGAGGACAAGCGCAACGAGCGGCTGATGAAGATCGACCTGGCCAACCGGCTGCTGGACGTGGGCAACGACACCCGCATCAGGGTCTTCAAGGCCCAGGCGTTGAACGACGTGTCGTACCTCGCCTCGGCGCAGGAGAACTTCCCCAAGATCTACAGCATCCTCGACCAGATGGCGCCGGTGACCACCTCGGCCGACAACATCGCGCAGATGAAGGCCATCCGCGAGGCCGCCAAGCAGTACAGCGACGCCGCGCAGGAGCTGTCGACCTGCAGCGCGAAGCTGGCCGACCTGGGCGCCAAGCGCGGCGCCGCCGGCGACAAGGTGCTCGAGGCCTGCGCGAACACGGCGAAGGCCGGCAATGACGGCGCCGTGCGCCGCACCAACGAGGCCCAGACCGCGATGACCCGCACCAACACGCTGATCATCATCGGCATGCTGGCGGCGCTGGGCATCGGCTGCGCCCTGGCGTTCTTCATCACGCGCAGCATCACCGGTCCGATCAACCGCATCATCGCCGGCCTGGATGGCGCGTCGGGCCAGGTCTCGTCGGCCTCCGGCCAGATCGCGCAGGCCAGCCAGCAGATGGCCGAGGGCGCCAGCGAGCAGGCCGCGGCCCTCGAGGAGACCTCGGCGTCGCTGCAGGAGATGTCCGCCATGACGCAGCGCAACGCGGACGCCGCGAAGGACGCCGCGCGCATCGCCGTCGAGATGAAGGGCGGCGGCGACCAGGGCCGCGAGGCCATGGGCCGCATGGCCGACTCGATCCAGCGCATCAAGCAGTCGAGCGACGAGACGGCCAAGATCATCAAGACCATCGACGAGATCGCCTTCCAGACCAACCTGCTGGCCCTGAACGCCGCCGTCGAGGCCGCCCGTGCGGGCGACGCCGGCAAGGGCTTCGCGGTGGTGGCCGAGGAAGTGCGCAACCTGGCGCAGCGCAGCGCCGAGGCCGCCCGCGAGACGTCCGAGCTGATCCAGGGCTCGCGCGAGCGCGCGGACGAGGGCGTGTCGGTCAGCGACGAGGTCTCGACCATCCTCGACACCATGGTCACGTCCATCGCGAAGCTGAACGAGCTGGTCGGCGGCGTCGCCGAGTCCAGCGAGGAGCAGGCGCGCGGCATCGAGGAAGTGAACGGCGCCGTCGAGCAGATGGACACCGTCACCCAGACCAACGCCGCCAACGCCGAGGAATCGGCGTCCGCCAGCGAGGAGCTGTCGGCGCAGGCCGCCGAGCTCAAGGGCATGGTCGACCAGATGGTGGCCCTGGTGGGCGGCAGCACGGGCGGCCGCGGCCCGGCGCGGACCTGGACCCCGCCGCACGTGCAGATGCAGAAGCTGGCCAAGGCGCCGAAGCGGTCGGCGAGGACGGCCCCGGCCCACAAGGAGATGTCGCTGGAGGACGAGGAGGCCTTCGCGAACTTCTAGGACGGTCCGCCACACGGACCAGCACCGCGGGCCCGCCGTGTCTCCGGACGCGGCGGGCCCGCGCATTCGCGGTTGCCCGGCAGGCGGGCCCTGCCCTAGTGTCGAGGCGGCCCCCGCAGGGGCGCCGGGAAGGAAGTGCCTGCATGAGGATCCGCGCAACCCCGGGGCGGGTCGCCGCCGTCTACGCCGCGTTCAGCCTGGCCTGGATCCTGGTCTTCGACCTGCTCGTGGAATCGCGCATCGAGGCCCTGCGAACGCGCACGGTCCTGGACGCCCTGTGGGGCGTGATCTACATGGTGCTGACCACCGTGGTGATCTACGTGCTGGTCGCCCGGATCTCCCGGCACGACGAGAGCGAGCGGGCCTGGTACGGCGAGCTCTTCGCCGCCAGCCCCGACGCCATCTTCATCCTCGACCCGGACGGCCGCATCACCGACGCCAACCACGTGGCCTGCGAGCGCTACGGCTGGGACCTTGCCGGGCTGCGCGCCATGCGCCTGGCCGACCTGGCGCCGGCCCGGCTGCGCGCCGCGCATGACCAGCGGTTCGCCGCCGCGCTGGCCGGCAGCGGACGCTACGAAACGCGGCACGAGACCGCCGCCGGTCGCCGCCTCGCCGTCGACGTGGCGCTGCGGCCGGTGCAGCGGGGCCGCGAGCCCAGGCTGCTGTGCACCGTGCGCGACATCACCGGCCTGCAGACCGCGATCGAGACGCTGCGCCAGAGCGAGGAGATGCAGCGCGCGCTGGTCACCTGCTCGCCGGTGGCGCTGTATGCCGTCGGGCTGGACGGCCGCGTGCTGTCGTGGAACCGCACGGCCGAGGTCCTGACGGGGTGGAGCGCCGACGAGACGATCGGCCGCGCGCTGCCCATCGTGCCGCCCGAGGAGGCCGAGCACTTCGCGGCCCGCCGGCGGCTGGTCATGGGCGGCCAGACCGTCAGGGGCGTCCATGTCTCGGGGCGCCATCGCGACGGCACGCCGTTCACCGGCAGCCTGTCGGTCGCGCCGGTGCGCGCGGCCGACGGCGGCATCATGGGCATGATGTGCGCCCTCGAGGACATCACGGACCGGCTGAATGCCGAGGCCGCCCTGGCCGACAGCGAGCGCCGCTTCCGGCGCGCCGTCGAAGAGGCGCCGTTCCCCATGATGATCCACGCCTCGGACGGCGAGATCCTCGCCCGCAGCCGCGCGGTCGCCGACCTGACCGGCTACGGGCCCGGCGAGGTCGCGACCATGGCCGACTGGATCCGCCTGGCCCACGGGGGGACGCCCTTCGAGCCGGCGTCGACCACCGGCGCGGACGAACGCGTCGTCGTCTGCCGCGACGGGGCGCGCCGCCACTGGCAGTTCTCGTCCACGCCGCTGGGGAACCTGCCCGACGGCCGGGGGCTCGCCATCCTGATGGCGGCCGACGTGACCGGGCGCAAGCAGGCCGAGGTGGACCGCGAGGCGATGCGCGACCAGCTGTACCACGCCCAGCGCATGGAGGCGGTGGGCGAGCTGGCCGGCGGCGTGGCCCATGACTTCAACAACATCCTGCAGGCGCTCGGCGGCTACGCGCGCCTGCTGCTGGACACGGTCGCGGCCGACGGCCTGCTGCGCGAGGGCCTCGAGGAGATCCAGCTGGGCGCCGACCGCGCCCTGGCCCTGACGCGCCAGCTGCTGGCCTTCAGCCGCCGGCAGGTGATGCAGAGCGAGGACCTCGATCTCGACGGCATCGTCGAGGGCATGCTGCGCATGGTGCGCAACCTGGCCGGCGAGCGCAACGCAGTGCGGTTCGAGCCGGGGGGACACCTGCCGTGCGTGCGCGCCGACCGGTCCATGCTCGAGCAGGTGATCCTCAACCTCTGCGTGAACGCCCGGGATGCGCTGGCGGACCAGGGCGGGACCATCACGCTGGCGACCTCGGACTTCGTCCCGGACGCCGCGTTCCGCGAGGCCAACCGCTGGGCGGCGGCCGGTCGCTACGTCGTGCTCGAGGTCACGGACGACGGCTGCGGCATGGATGCGGCGACCCTGGCCCGGGTCTTCGAACCGTTCTTCACCACCAAGCAGCGCAACCGCGGCACGGGGCTTGGCCTGTCGACGGTGTACGGCATCGTCCAGCAGCACGAGGGCATGGTCGTGGCCGCGAGCCGACCGGGCCGGGGCTCGGTGTTCCGCGTCTACCTGCCGGCCGCCGGCGCGGCGTCCGCCGGGGGCGAGGCTGTCGAGCCTCGGTTCGCCGACACGGCCGAGCCGCTGCCCGTCACCGGCCGCGGTGAACTGGTGCTGGTGGCCGAGGATGATTCCGGCGCCAGGCGACTGGCGACCCGCGTGCTCGAGCTGGGAGGGTACATGGTCCTGACCGCGGCCGACGGCCACGAGGCGGTCGAGCTCTTCTGCGCCCACGCCGACGAGGTGGCCCTGGTGGTGCTCGACGTGGTCATGCCCGGCCTCGGGGGACTGGCGGTCCGCGACCGGGTGCGCGACCTGCGACCGGCCCTGCCGGTGCTCTTCGTCACCGGCCGCTACGGCCCCGACGGGGGCGACCCCGGCGACCTGGGCCCCGGCGTGGCGCTGCTGCCGAAACCCTATGCGCCCGTGAGCCTCATCCACACGGTCCGCGCCTGCCTCGACCGGACCGATCCTGCCCGAATTACATAGTTTTTATGCGTATTTTTGAAGAATTGCCTTAGTTCCGCGCCGCCCGTGCCGATACCTCTGAGTGTTGCAGCCAGCCAATTTGAGGAGGTCGGCATGAGCGCAGCCAACGCCCCGGGCCGTCGGGAAAAACCGGCATCGGGCAAGTATCTCACGTTCTTCCTGGGCAAGGAGACCTACGGCCTGGAGATCCTCCAGGTCAAGGAGCTCATCGGCTACCAGGACATCACCGGTCTGCCCCAGGCGCCCATGTACGTCAAGGGCGTGATCAACCTGCGGGACACCGTCATCCCCATCGTGGACCTGCGCTGCCGCTTCGGCATGCCGGAGATCGAGCCCACCGAGCAGACGTGCATCGTCGTCGTGCAGGTGAACGACTCGACCATCGGCCTGCTGGTCGACCGCGTGTCCGAGGTGCAGGACATCGGCGCCAAGCACATCGAGGGGCCGCCGACCGTCGGCCGCCGGGCCGTGGACGGGTTCGTCCGCGGCATCAGCAAGGCCGCGGGCCGCGTCACGCTGCTGCTGGACATCGACTGCATCGTCGACGAGGCGGCGGAGTTCGGCGGCCCGGCCGAGGGTGCGGGCTTCGAGGCCGAAGATGAGCTGGACGAGCTGATCGAGATGGCTCTCTGAGTCCTGCGGACTCCCCATGTCGAAAGGGCGGGGCCGGCCGGAGGGAACGGCCCCGTCCTTGCGTCTACCGGCCGCGCGCCGCGATCTCGCGCCCGTCGTGCACGACGCGCCCGTCGACCACCGTCAGCAGCACGCCCATGGTCAGCAGTCTTTCCGGTGCGCAGGTCGCCGGATCGCCGTCGAGCACCGTCAGGTCGGCGCGGAAGCCCTCGCGGATCGTTCCCAGTTCGTGTTCCATGAACGCCGCGTAGGCGCCCTCGCGGGTCGCCACGCGCAGGGCCGTCGGGCCGTCGAGGCGCTCCTGCGGCTGCCAGCCGCCGACGGGCGTGCCGTCGGCATGCTGCCGCGTGCGCGCGGCGTAGATGCCGGCCAACGGATCGATGAGCTCCACCGGCGCGTCGGTGCCGCCGCAGACGTGGGCGCCGCCGTCCAGCAGCGACCGCCACGCGTAGGCGCCGGCCAGGCGGTCCGGGCCCAGGCGCTCGGCGGCCCAGTCCATGTCGCTGGTGCAGTGCACCGGCTGCATGGCCGCGATCACTCCCATCGCCCCGAACCGCGGGATGTCCTCGGGATCGACGATCTGCGCGTGCTCGATGCGCCAGCGGCGGTCGGCGGCCGGCAGGCCCGCGAACACGGCGGCGTAGAGGTCGAGCACCTCGCGGTTGGCGCCGTCGCCGATGGCGTGGGTCGCCACCTGGAAGCCGGCGTCGGCCGCGCGGCGGGCCGTCGAGTCCAGGTGCGCCACGGACGTGACGGCCAGGCCGCGGTGACCCGGGCGGTCGCTGTAGTCGCGCAGCAGCAGCGCGCCGCGGCTGCCCAGGGCGCCGTCGGCGTACAGCTTCACCGCACGCAGCGTGACCATGCCGTCCTGCTCGCGCAGCGGGCCCGCGGCCAGGGCCGCGTCCAGCGACGCGGGGGTGTCCTCGATCATGCCGTACCAGCGCACCGGCAGGCGCTCGGCCGGATCGGCGGCGCCCGCCAGGCGGCGGATCAGTCCGGCCGTCTCCCAGGACACGCCCGCGTCGTGCACCGCGGTCACGCCGTGGGCGGCGCAGTGGGCGGCGGCGCCGCGGATCCAGGCGGCCTTCTCGGCATCGCCCGGCGGCGGCACCACGGCGCGCACCAGGTCGACGGCATTGTCGATGAGCACGCCCGCGGGCGTGCCGTCCGCCCGGCGCACGACCTCGCCGCCGGCGGGATCGGGCGAGGACGCGTCCAGTCCCGCGGCGGCCAGCGCCGCCGAGTTGGCCCAGGCGGCGTGGCCGTCGACGCGCCGGAGCAGGCAGGGGTGGCCGCCCGTCACCGCGTCCAGCTGCTCGCGCG
>DAOPJF010000148.1:0-6530 GCA_035399525.1 Candidatus Krumholzibacteriia bacterium
GGTTGAAGTCGCTGGGATCGGGCACGTAGACGGTGCCCGGCCCGTAGTAGGCCGCCGCCAGCATCTCGTCGACGTAGGCGGCCTCGCCCTCGGACACCTCGCGCCAGTAGGCCTCGCACCAGGTGGCGAACCCCTCGTTCAGCCAGATGTGGCGGAAGTCGGCGCAGGTGATCATGTCGCCCCACCACTGGTGGCCCAGCTCGTGGGCCAGGAACCACGGCTCGTAGTAGGCGTAGGTCATGCTCGCGCAGGTCTGGTGCTCCATGCCGCCGCCCCAGGGGAAGTGGGCATGGCCGTACTTCTCGTCGGCGAAGGGGTATTCGCCGAAGGCCTGGGCGAAGGCCGCCATCTGGTCCGGAACCACGGCATAGCCCGTGGTCGCCACCGCCTCCCAGGCCGGGATCACGTAGTTGTCCACGGGCGTGGTGCCGCCGTCCAGGCGCGTGTACTGGTCGTGCACCACCGCGTAGGGATGCGCCGCGATCGACACCAGGTAGGTGGCGATGGGATGCCGCGTGCGCCAGTGGTAGGTGGTGCGCCCGGCCACCGGCACGTCCTGGGCCTCGAGCACGCCGTTGCTGGCGACCACCAGCGGATCGTTCACCGTCACGTGCAGCGCCACCGAGTCGGCCTTGTCCGTGTTGTTGTCCTTGCAGGCCCACCACCAGCGCGCGCCGTAGGGCTCGCTCAGGCTCCACACGAGCGGCTGCCCGCCGTAGGTGTTCCAGCCGAAGTACTCGCCGGCCGGGTTGCCTGCGTAGTCGACCTCGACGCGGAAGGTCTCGCCCGCCGTGTAGCTGCGGTCCAGGGCCACGGTCACCGTGTCGCCCGGCCGGTTCCAGGCGGCGGGCACGCCGCCCGCGCGCACGTCCGACACCGCCATGATGGCCATCAGGTCGAGGGTGATCTCCGCCACGTCCGCACCGGTGACCCGGGCCTCGATGCCGGTGGTCCCGGTCAGCAGGTGCAGCCCCGGGTCCAGGTCGAGGGTGAGCTCGTAGAACGAGACGTCCCAGCCCTCCTGGCCCGCCTTCTCGCCTCCGAGGGCGGCGCGCGCCGCCGCGGCTCTCTCGTGGGCGCGCGCCTTGGCCTGGGCCTCGACGGCGCGGACGCGCTGCACCTGCAGGTCGCGCGCGAAGGGGGCGCCCGCCTGGGGCAGCGCCAGGGGCACGGCGTCGGCGCCGGCGGTCGCCGGCAGGGCGAGGCCGGCGACGGCGGCCAGGGCCGCCATGAAGGTCACGAAACGCTTGGTCATGGTCAGGTCGCGTCCAGGCCGGGGTGCAGGCGATGGGCGCCGTCGCGGGCGCCGGAACCCGTTCATGATACACCGGATGGCCCCCCGGGGGCAATCGGGCCGCCCGCGCGGGCCGGCCGGGACTGGCGAATCCGGGCCTGCCGCCCCATCTTGGGACCCCTCCGACCGTTCCCGGAACCCCAGCCGGTCCGCCCCGCGGGCCCGAGGAGGCAATGATGCCGACCTACGAGTACGAGTGCACCAAGTGCGGCCTGGTCTTCGAGGAGTTCAAGCCCATGAGCGCGCCGCGGCGCGAGCGCTGCCCCGAGTGCCGCGGCAAGGTCGAGCGCCTGGTCTCCGGCGGCATGGGTGTCGTGTTCAAGGGTTCCGGCTTCTACAAGACCGACTCCCGTGCTACAACGGAGTCCGGCGGCAAGCCCGCGGCCAAGGCGGACCAGCCGGCCGCGGCCGCAGGCGACGGCGCCGCCAAGGACACCAAGGCGTCCGCCAAGGACGACTAGCCAGCCGCGGCCCCGCCGCGGCGCAACCGGCGGGAGCAGGCGATGGCGACGGGACGGATCCGGGTCGAGCTGGAAGGCAAGGGCCTCGAGACGGCGGCGGGCACCTCGGTGCTGCAGCTGATGCAGCAGGTCGACCCCCAGTTCCTCGGCGGCGACGACCCGGTGCTGCTGGCCTCGGTCAACGGGCGGCGCGTCAGCCTGGCCGAGACGCTGACCGGAGACGAGCGCGTCCGCCTGGTCCGCGCCAGCCATCCCCTGGCCCGCACCACGATCCAGCGCACGGTCATCTTCCTGCTCGCGGCCGCGGCCGAGGACCTGTTCCCCGGCCACGAGCTCTGGGTCAACTTCAGCTACGGCGGCGGCGTCTACGTCGAGCTCAAGCGCGACGAGCCGTTGACCGTCGCCGAGATCGCCGCGCTCGAGCAGCGCATGCGCGAGATCCGCGACGAGGACCTGGCGCTGCTGCCCCAGCGCCTGGGCATGCGCGCGGTGCTGAAGATCTACGAGCGCCGCGGCGAGCGGCGCAGCTACAAGGCCGCCCGCTACCTGCGCCGCGACAGCATGACGGTGTACCGCATGCAGGGGCGCGACCAGCTCTTCTACGGGCGCCAGCTGCCCTCGACGGGCAAGGTCGGCAACTTCCGGCTGCAGCCCGAGGACCCCGGGTTCGTCCTCCTGATCGACACCAAGGGCGGCGGGCCGGGCCTGCCCGCGTTCAAACCCCAGCCCAAGCTGCTGAAGACCCTGCGCGACTACTCGCGGTGGGCCGACAACCTCGAGATGGCCGACACCGGCTCGCTCAACGAGTGGATCGTCAAGGGCCGCACCAGCGAGCTGATCCAGGTCTCCGAGGCGCGCCACGCCCACTTCTTCGTGAACGCGGCCCGCCACGTGGGCGACATGCCCGAGCACGGGCGCCTGGTGCTGCTGGCCGGCCCCTCGAGCAGCGGCAAGACCAGCAGCGCCAAGCGCCTGATGGTGCAGCTGCGCGTGCTGGGCTTCAAGCCCTTCGCCCTGTCGCTGGACGACTACTTCGTCGACCGCGAGGACACGCCGCGCGGCCCCGACGGCGACTACGACTACGAGGCCCTCGGTGCCCTGAAGATCGACCTGTTCAACGAGCACCTGCAGGCGCTGATGGCGGGCGAGGCGGTGCACCTGCCGAAGTTCGACTTCGTCTCGGGCCGGGGCACGCCGGCGAAGGAGCCGACCCGCCTCCAGCGCGGCCAGCCGCTGATCGTCGAGGGCATCCACGCGCTGAACCCGGCCATGACGCCGCGCATCCCGGCCGAGGACAAGATCCTGATCTACGTGTCGGCGCTCTGCCACATGAACATCACGAACCTGAGCTTCATCCGCACCAGCCACACCCGCCTGTTCCGGCGCATCGTGCGCGATGCGCAGTTCCGCGGCTACACCGCCAGCGAGACCCTGGCCCGCTGGCCCAAGGTGCGCCACGGCGAGGACACCCACATCTTCCCGTTCCAGAACAACGCCGACCTGTTCTTCAACTCGGGCCTGACCTACGAGATGGCCGTGCTGAAGCTGTGGGCCGAGCCGCGCCTGGCGGCCGTCGACGCCGACGATCCCAACTACGGCCTCGCGCGCACGCTCATCGACATCCTGGCGCTGCTGCTGCCCATCGATGCCAGCCAGGTGCCGCCCACGTCGCTGCTGCGCGAGTTCATCGGGGGGTCGGGGTTCTCGTACTGACGGCTCCGCCCGAACAGACGGCGACGCCCCGCATCCGCGGGGCGTCGTTTCGATCCTGACCTGCCTCGCCTAGAACAGCAGGTAGCGCACCGGCGTCCCGGCGGCGCCGTGGTCGAAGTCTCCCAGGTCGACGGACGGCAGGTCGGTGTTCACGTCGAACGGCGTCATCGCGCTGACGGCCTCCTTGTAGGCCGCGCACACGTCGGGCACGCCGGCCAGGTCGGTGGGCGTCAGGGCCGCGAGGTCGTCCTCGGTGGCCTCGGCCGGGACGCTGTAGTAGGCATCGCCGCAGCGGAACAGGAAGTGGTTGCCGGCACCCCGCGACACGCCCTGGCCCACCAGCGACGTGGTGTTGTTGGCCATCTTCAGCTCGAAGGCGTGGGTCGCGCTGTTGCCGTCGATCTCGGCCCGCAGGGCGAAACCGTTGCCCTCGGCGCCGCCCATCATGCTCCCGGGCGGATACTGGACGGCCTGGGCGAACCGGATGCTGATGTCGCCGGACACGGCGTCGTAGGCCGCCTGGATCACGCCGATGCAGATCTGCTCGGCGGCCTCGGGGGCCCATTTGTACGAGCAGAGCATGCGCTTCTCGTTGCCGGACGTCGCGTAGGCGATGCTCACGCCGTAGCCGCCGGATTCCTCGCTCATGCCGAAGGTGTACGCGTGGCCCAGCAGGTCGTTGAACGCGAAGCAGGTGATGGCCGCGTCGGCCGCCGCCGGCACGCCGCTGCAGCGGTAGGGCGCCTCCTCCAGGTGGCCGCCGGTCTCCCACATCACCTTGTAGATGTTGCTCATGTCGACCCGGCCTTCGTCGTCCGGGTAGGTGTAGTTCCGCAGGAGCTGGAACGCGGCCATCATCGCCGGGTCGGCGATGGCCCCGGTCTTGGCCGCCGACGTGGTCGCGGTGAAGGCCGGCACGGTCAGCTTGACGGCGTCGAACAGGGTGTTGGTGCCGTCCGGCGGGGGCGGCGTGGTCGGCGTGGACGATCCGTCACCGCCGCAACCGGCGAGCGCCAGCATGGTCCCCAACAGGCAGATGCCCAGAATGTGCTTCATGGTTCCCGTCCTCCTGGCGTGCGGTTGCGAGCCTCGGGATTGGGCGCCCCTGTCCGTCAGGGGTCCGAAGCCATCGGCGCATAGGGAGGGTGTTCGGCAGGCCTCGGTCAGGCTGGAGAAAATTGAATTTTCATAGTCGAAATCAGCCGATGTCCCGGTTCGCCCCACCCCGGCATGGGGGACCGGGTGTCAAACAGGATTTCCCCGATCCGCTTTTTGTGATAATCTCCGCTCGACGGCGCCCGATCGGCGCACCCGCCTGCCTTGAGCCCAAGGGGATCCCGATGACCGGCAAGACCCTGCTCCACTACGAGATCCACGAGACCGTCGGCAAGGGCGGCATGGGCGAGGTCTACCGCGCCCGCGACACCAAGCTGGGCCGTGACGTGGCCATCAAGATCCTGCCGGCCGAGCTGGCCGGCGATGCCGAGCGCGAGGCCCGCTTCCAGCGCGAGGCGCGGGCGCTGGCCAGCCTGCAGCATCCGAACGTGGCGTCGGTGTACGGCTTCGAGGAGGCGGACGGGATCCGCTTCCTGGTCATGGAGCTGGTGCCGGGCGCCGACCTGACGGGGCGCATCAAGTCGGGCCCCTGCCCCGTGGCCGAGGTGCTGCCGCTGGCGCGCCAGATCGCCGCAGGGCTCGAGGCCGCCCACGAGGCGGGCATCGTCCACCGCGACCTGAAGCCCGCCAACATCATGGAGACGCCCGAGGGCGAGATCAAGATCCTGGACTTCGGCCTGGCCCAGGCCTGGCTGGGCGAGGCGGCGACCGACAGCGGTTCGTCGCTGGTGCCGACCATGACCGCGGCCGTGACCCAGGCCGGCACCATCCTGGGCACCGCCGCCTACATGAGCCCCGAGCAGGCCCGCGGCGGCCACGTGGACCGTCGCACCGACATCTGGGCCTTCGGCGTCATCCTGTTCGAGCTGCTGACGGGCAAGCAGCTGTTCCAGGGCGAGACGGTCAGCGACACGCTGGCGGCGGTGCTCAGGGCCGAGCCCGAGTGGACGACCCTGCCGGTGGCCGAGGCGCCGGCGCTGTGCCGCCTGATCGAGCGCTGCCTCGAGCGCAATCCCAAGCAGCGCCTGCGCGACATCGGCGAGGCGCGCATCTTCCTGCAGGACGGCGAGGCCAGCGGCTCGGGCCTGAGCTTCTCGCGGCTGAACCTGGGCTCGGCGACCGAGGCGCCGGCGGCGCGCAGGTTCCCCGTGGCGCTGATGGCCGCCGTGGCGCTGGCCTGCCTGGCCGGCGGCGCCCTGCTGGGCTGGAAGATGCTGGCGCGGCCCGTGCCTGCTCCCGTGCTGCACGCCATGCTGCCGCCGCCGCGCAACACCGACTACGACCTCAAGGGCACCGCGCCCGGGCCGGCGGTCATCTCGCCCGACGGCTCGATGGTGGCCTTCACCGCCAGCGACGAACAGGGCGTGACCCGTCTCTACCTCAGGCACCTGGACCAGGGCGAATCGGTCGCGCTGCCGGGCACCGAGGGGTCCGCCTACCCGTTCTGGTCGGCCGACAACACGTACGTCGGCTTCTTCGACAACAGCGGCGGCAAGATGCGCAAGGTGGCCGTCGCCGGCGGGCCTCCGGTCACCATCTGCCCCGCGCCCAACGGCAAGGGCGGATCGTGGAACGCGGCCGGCGACATCATCTTCGCACCCGACTACAACACGGTGATCCACCGCGTGCCGGCCATCGGCGGCGAACCGGTGCCGCTGACGAAGCTGGGGCCGGACGTCGACTCGCATCGGCATCCCCGGTTCCTGCCCGACGGCAGGCTCTTCCTCTTCACCGCGCGCAGCACGGCGAACGGGCACGCCAACGGCGTGTACCTGGCCTCGCTGGACACGACGGTCGCGCCGCGGCTCATCACCGAGACCCAGGCCAACGCCGACTACGTCGACGGGCGCCTGCTGGCGGTGCGCGAAGGCGTGCTGATGGCGACGCCGTTCTCGCCCGACCAGGAGCGCGTCACCGAGGGCGGCACGCCGATCGTCGAGAACATC
>DAOPJF010000149.1:0-6516 GCA_035399525.1 Candidatus Krumholzibacteriia bacterium
ATCGTGCTCTTCAACATGCCCTGGGAGGGCTACGGCAAGACCGTGCAGTACCGCGTGAACGGCGCCAGCCGGGCCGCGCGGCACGGCGCGGTGGCCGTGCTGATCCGCTCGGTCACCGGCACCAGCCTGGCCACGCCCCACACGGGCGTCATGCGCTATGCCGACGACGCGCCGCGCATCCCGGCCGCCGCCATCACGGTCGAGGACGCAGGCCGCCTGCAACGCCTGGCCGACGCCGGCCTGAAGCCGCGCGTGCACCTGCTGATGGAGGCCGAGAACCTGGGCGAGACCACCAGCCACAACGTGATCGGCGACATCCGCGGCGCGGTGCATCCCGACCAGATCGTGCTGGTGTCGGGCCACCTGGACAGCTGGGACCTGGGCACCGGCGCCCACGACGACGGCGCGGGCTGCCTGCAGGCCCTGGGCGCGGCGCGGCAGCTGCTCGCCGGCGGCGCGCGGCCCGCCCGCACGGTGCGCGTGGTGTTCTGGACCTCGGAGGAGACCGGCGGCCAGGGCGGCAAGGCGTACCTCGAAGCCCACGCGGGCGAGCTGGACCGCCACGTGGTCGCCCTCGAGAGCGACAGCGGCGGCTTCGCGCCGCGCGGCTTCAGCGCCATGGGCGACTCGCTGATCGTCGCGGCTGTGGCCGACCACGCCCGGGCCCTGGCGGCCCTGGGCGCCGACGCGGTCACCGCCGGCGGGGCCGGCGTGGACGTCGACCCCATCTGCAAGGCCGGCGTGCCCGGCATCGGCCACCGGGTCGACGGCAGCATCTACTTCGACTATCACCACAGCCCGGCCGACACCTTCGACAAGATCGTGCCGGAGGACTTCGCGCGGAACGTCGCGGCCATCGCCGGGCTGATCGGCGCGATCTGCGACGACCCGGTCTCGCTGCGCGACCGGGGCCGGACCGACGCCGACCACGGCGGGGCGCAACCCGTCAGCCACTGAATCCGTAGAGAAGGCCGGCCCGGCGCCCCTGCCGGGCCGGTTTTCCGTTTTCCGTTCGCCTGCGCATCTCCTGGAGGTAGACCATGTTCCTGCGTCGTCCGGCCGCTTCGGCCGTCCTGACGATCCTGCTGGCGTGCACGGCCCTGGCCGGCTTCGCCCGCGCCGCCGACCCCGTCGACGGGGCGCCCGACTTCAACGACGCCCGGCTGCTGCGCATGCCGGACATCCACGGCGACACCATCGTCTTCGTCTACGCCGGCGACCTGTGGACCGTGCCGGTCGGCGGCGGCGAGGCCAAGCGCCTGACCAGCACCGTGGGCTACCTGTCGCAGCCCAAGTTCAGCCCCGACGGCTCGACCATCGCCTTCACGGGCAACTACGACGGCAACGAGGACGTGTACGTCATCCCGGCCACCGGCGGCGAGCCCGTGCGCCTGACCTGGCATCCGGGCTACGACCGCGTCATCGACTGGGAGCCCGACGGCCGCTCGGTGCGGTTCCAGTCGGCCCGCGAGAGCCACACCGGCCGCGACCTGCAGCTGTACACGGTGTCGCGCGACGGCGGCCTGCCCGTGCGCATCGTGCTGCCGACCGGCGGCCTGTCCAGCTGGTCGCCCGACGGCACCCGGCTGGCCTACAACCGCATCTCGCGCGAGCTGCGCACCTGGAAGCGGTACAAGGGCGGCATGGCCCAGGACGTGTGGATCTACGACTTCACCAAGAACAAGTCGCGCCGCCTCACCGACTGGGTCGGCACCGACAACTTCCCCATGTGGTCGGGCGACACGGTGTACTTCACCAGCGACCGCACCGGGCGCCTGCAGATCTGGGCCCACGACCTGAAGACCGACCAGGAGCGCCAGGTCACCGACCACGGCGAGTACGACGTCAAGTTCCCGAGCCTGGGCGACGGCCGCATCGTCTACGAGAACGGCGGCTGGCTGTACGTGCTGGACCTGGCGACGGGCCAGTCGAAGAAGGTCACGGTCGCCCTGCACAGCGACAACACCGTCGCCCGCTCCGGCCTGCGCAAGGTGGCCGACCTGATCGGCGGCGGCGACCTGGCGCCCGACGCCAAGCGCGCCGTGTTCGACGCGCGCGGCGACATCTTCACCGTGCCCGCCGAGAAGGGCGACGTGCGCAACCTGACGGCCACGCCGGGCATCCGCGAGCGCGACCCCGTGTGGTCGCCCGACGGCCGGCAGGTGGCCTACCTGAGCGACCGCAGCGGCGAGTACCAGGTGTGGGTGCGCCCGGCCGACGGCTCGGGCCAGGAGAAGCAGCTGACGAAGACGTCCGGCGCCTGGCAGTACGGCATGAGCTGGTCGCCCGACAACAAGCACCTGCTGGTGAGCGACGCGGCCATGAACCTGTGGATCGTGGACGCCGACAGCGGCGACCTGAAGAAGATCGACCAGGGCGACTCGGACGACATCATGCAGGCGTCCTGGAGCCCCGACTCGGGCTGGGTCGTCTACAGCAAGGCCGAGGCCAACACCTTCCGCTCGATCTTCCTGTACCAGGTCGACGGCGGCAAGGTGCACCGCGTGACCAGCGACTTCACCGACGACACCGCGCCCTGCTTCGACGACGAGGGCAAGTACCTGTTCTTCGCCTCGGCGCGGAACTTCAATCCCACCCTCGGCGGCTACGACCTCAAGCCCATCTGGGCCGACATGGACGGCCTGTACGTGGCCACGCTGAAGAAGGACGAGGCCAATCCGTTCCCGCCCGAGAGCGACGAGACCGAGGTCAAGGCCGACGACGAGAAGGGCAAGGACGCCGACAAGGACAAGGACGAGGGCAAGGACAAGGACAAGAAGGACGGCGACAAGGAAGGCACGAAGCCCGTGGTCATCGACCTCGAGGGCCTGGCCGACCGCGTGACCGCCCTGGACGTGCCGCCCGGCCAGTACGGCGGCCTGCATTTCGCCGACGGCAAGCTGTTCTACTTCAGCCGCCCCTTCACCCCCGGCGGCGGCCGCGGCAACGGGCGGGCGAAGGCCTCGGTCATGGTGTTCGACATGAAGGACCGCGAGGCCAAGACGGTGCTGTCGCCGGTGGACGGCTTCTCGCTGTCGGCCGACGGCAAGAAGCTGATGTACGCCTCGCGGGGTTCGTGGGGCATCGTCGACGCCAAGGCCGACCAGAAGCCGGCCGAGAAGCCCCTGCGCACCGACGAGATGGCGGCCCGCGTCGATCCGCGCGCCGAGTGGCGGCAGATGTTCCGCGACGCCTGGCGGCAGGAGCGCGACTTCTTCTACGACCCGGGCATGCACGGGGTCGACTGGCAGCACATGTACGAGCGCTACGGCCAGCTGATCCCCTACGTGGCCCACGGCGCCGACTTCAGCTACGTGGTGGGCGAGCTCATCGGCGAACTGAACTCGTCCCACAGCTACGTGCGGCCGGGCGACATGCCGCGGGCCGAGCGCGTGGGCACGGGCCTGCTGGGCTGCACCTTCGGCCTGGACGCCAAGTCGGGGCGCTACACCCTGGCGCGCATCCTGTCCGAGCGCGACTGGAACGGCGGCACCGAGACCCCGCTGCACGGTCCGGGCCTGCAGGTGAACACCGGCGAGTACCTGCTGAAGGTCGACGGCGTCGAGCTGAAGGCCCCCATGAACCCCTACAGCCTGTTCGAGGGCAAGGTGGGCAAGCAGGTGGTGCTGGAGCTGGCGCCGAAGGCCGATGGCAAGGACAGCCGCACGGTGACCGTGGTGCCGGTGGCCGACGACGACGACCTGCGCTACGAGGCCTGGGTGCAGGCCAACCGGCGCCGCGTGGACGAGCTGTCGGGCGGCCGCATCGGCTACCTGCACATGCCCAACACGGCGGTCGGCGGCCAGCAGGGCTTCGCCAAGGGCTACTTCCCCAACCTGCGCAAGGAGGGGCTGATCGTCGACGAGCGCTTCAACGGCGGCGGGTTCATCCCCGACTTCGTCATGAACACCCTGCGCCAGAAGCTGGTCAACCTGTGGAAGCCCCGCTACGGCCAGGAGTGGCGCACGCCGGGCACGGCCTTCGCCGGCCACCTGGCGATGGTCAGCAACGGCTACGCCGGCAGCGGCGGCGACGCCCTGCCCTACTACTTCAAGTACTACGAGCTGGGCCCGGTCATCGGCACCCGCACCTGGGGCGGCCTGGTGGGCATCAGCCGCGGCATCGGCCTGATGGACGGCGGCAGCGTCACGTTCCCCGAGTTCGGCCTGTTCAACCTGGACGGGAAGTGGGACGTGGAGAACCACGGCGTCGATCCGACCATCGAGATCGACAACCTGCCCGAGGACGAGATCGCCGGCCGCGATCCCCAGCTGGAGAAGGCCGTCGAGGTCCTGCTGCAGAAGATCAAGGACGAGCCGGTGCAGGTGCCCACGTCGGGCGCCTTCCCGCGCGACAAGAAGTAGCGGACCGATCCGCTGCGCATCGGCGGCGCCGCCCTTCCCCGGAAGGGCGGCGCCGTCGTTTGCAATCGCCGCCCGGTGCGGTAGGCTGTCCGCCTGGACCCGAACCCGGGAGCGAGCGATGCCCCGCAACGTCGAGATCAAGGCCCGCCTGGATGACCCCGCGGCGGTGCGCGCCCGCGCCCTGGCCCTGGCCGACGGGCCACCCGTGGTGATCGAGCAGACCGACACGTTCTACGTGACCGACGCCGGCCGGCTGAAGCTGAGGGAGTTCGCCGACGGCTCGGGCGAACTGATCCAGTACGACCGCCCCGACGCCACCGGCCCCAAGACCTCGACCTACGCCCTGGCCCCGGTGGGGGACGCGGCCGCCCTGGCCAGGGTGCTGGCCGCGGCGCTCCCGGTGCGCGGCGTGGTGCGCAAGCGGCGCGAGCTGCTGATGGCTGGGCGAACGCGCATTCACCTGGACCAGGTCGAAGGGCTGGGCGCCTTCCTGGAACTGGAGGTCGTCCTGGAAGCCGACGACCCCCTGGCGAGCGGCGAACAGGAAGCCGCACAACTGGTTGAACGCCTCGGACTCGATCGCCGGGCCCTGGTGCAGGGGGCCTACATCGACCTGATCGAACAGAGTCGCCGCGCCGGAATTTGACAACGCGATATCAGCTAATGTTAAAAATATCACCAGTCCGGCTTCAGATCCGGAGCCGAGTATCCTATTATTGTGGGGTCCCAGCGAACCCCTAGGCCATCCGATCGGGAGTGACCCCATGCCCGCCGCCCCCCGCAACCGCATCTTCGCCGCCCTCGTCTACCTGGCCTTCTTCGCCTCGGGCGCCGCCAGCCTCATGGCCGAGGTGACCTGGAACCGCATGCTCATCGTGGTGGTGGGCAACTCGCTGCAGGCCGCGGCGATGATCATCATGGTCTTCATGGGCGGCCTGGGCCTGGGCAGTTGGACGGCGGGACGGCTGCTGGCGAAGCGGCGGGTGTCGCTGCTGCCGTACTTCGGGCTCGAGCTGGCCATCGGCCTGTACGTGCTGGCCTCGCCCGCCCTGTTCGCCGCCCTCAAGGGCATGTTCATGGGCCTGGCGGCCGACAGCGGCGGCGGCTCGGGGCTGGGCCTGGTGCGCATGGGCGTGTCGATGCTGGCGCTGCTGCCCCCGGCCTTCCTGATGGGCGCCACCTTCCCGGCCATGGTGGCGGGCGCCTCGCTCGACGCGCCGACGCCCGGCAGCGCCCGCACCGGGTACCTGTACAGCATCAACACGCTGGGCGCGGCCCTCGGCTGCTTCGCCGCCGGCTACTACATGCTGCTGGAGCTGGGCGTCGCCGTGACGCTGAAGGCCGCCTTCGGCGCCTACCTGGTGGCCGCGGTCTCGGGCATGATCGCCAACCTGCTGCGCGACCGGTCGGTCCCCGCGGAGGTCGCGGCGGGTGACGAGGCCGCGGCGCCGGCGGACGGCCGACGGTTCCTGATGGCGGCCACCCTCGCGGTCGGCTTCGTGGCCCTGGCCTACGAGGTGCTGCTGACCCGCATCAGCATCCTCTACCTGGGCAACACCATCTCGGTGTTCCCCCTGGTGCTGACCGCCTTCCTGCTGGGCACGGGCTTCAGCGCGATCGCGGGCACGTGGCTGTACGGGCTATGGCAGCGCCGCGGCCGCGCGGCCGACGCGCTGTTCACGGGCGCCGCCGCGGTCGCCGGCGTGCTGCTGCTGGCCACGCCCTACATGCTGCTGACGGACGCCGTGATCGGGGCCGACCGCCACGCGAAGTACTCCAACCAGTTCGCCCAGAACCCGCTGCCCATCCTGGGCGTGCTGCTGCTGCCGGTGGTGTTCCTGGGCGCGCTGCTGCCCCTGGCGATCCGCATGCTGGCGCCGTCGGGCCGTGGGAAGGCGGCGCGCGAGGCCGCCACGCTGTACGCCCTGAACACCGCGGGCGTGCTGCTGGGCGCGGGCATCGTCAACCACACGCTGGTGCCGGCCATCGGCCTGCAGAAGACCCTGGCCCTGCTGGCGGGCCTGCTGCTGCTGGTGGCCGCGGGGAACGCGGCGCGGCGCAGGGCGAGCGCGGCGATCCGCGGCGGCATCCTGGCCGCGGCGGTCGCGGCGGCCCTGGTGGCGGCGTTCGTGCTGCCGAACCTGACGACGCT
>DAOPJF010000150.1:0-6514 GCA_035399525.1 Candidatus Krumholzibacteriia bacterium
CGGACCATGTACTCCTTGAGGATGTCGTTCTGGATGGTGCCGGTCAACTGCTGCGTCGTCGCCCCCTGCTCGAGGCCCGCCACGATGTAGAAGGCCATGATCGGCAGCACCGCGCCGTTCATGGTCATCGACACCGACATCGCATCGAGGGGGATGCCGTCGAACAGCACCTTCATGTCCTCGACCGAGTCGATGGCCACGCCGGCCTTGCCCACGTCGCCGATCACCCGCGGGTGGTCGCTGTCGTAGCCGCGGTGCGTGGCCAGGTCGAAGGCCACCGACAGGCCCTTCTGCCCCATGGCCAGGTTGCGCCGGTAGAAGGCGTTGCTCTCCTCGGCGGTCGAGAAGCCCGCGTACTGGCGCACGGTCCAGGGCCGGGTCACGTACATGGTGGCGTAGGGCCCGCGCAGGAACGGCGGCAGGCCGGCCACGTGGCCCAGGTGTTCGGCGTCGGCGGTGTCCGCGGCGGTGTAGGCCGGCTTGACGTCGATGCCCTCGCCGGTGCGCCAGACCTCGCCGGCGGCCGGAACCGCCGCGGCGGCGCCGGGCGCGAGGCCTTCGCCGAACGCGATCCTCGTGTAGTCGGGCAGGCGGCTCATCGCGTCTCCTCCAGGTGCGTGACCAGATCGCCCAGCACGGCCAGCAGGTCGCTGCGCAGGTGGATGAACCCGTCGGCGCCGGCGGCGGTCAGCGCCGCCACCTGGTCCTGGGGCTGTCCGGCCACCATCACCCTGCGCACGCCGGGCGCGTGCTTCAGCGCGGCCAGCAGGTCCGCACCGGCGGCGGCGTAGACGTCGTCCAAGGCCACGGCCACCACCGTGGCGGCCCCGGCGGCCATGGCGTTGCGCGCCGCCTCGGCGGCGGTGTCCGCGAAGGAGCCCTCGATCACCTCGAAGCCCGCCACGCCGAAGAACCCGCGGGTGAAGTCCAGGCGCGGCAGCGTGCGCGCCAGGCCGCCCAGGCACGCGCAGGCGACGCGGCCGCGGGCCGGGTCGGTCGCGCGCAGCGCCGCGACCCGCGCGCGCAGCGCCTCGAAGGGCGCGGCGTCGCGGCGCGGCGGGATGGGCACGATGCCGCCGGCCGGCGGTAGCCCCACGGCCAGCGCGGCGGACAGCTGGCCCAGGGTGGCGCCGGCGGCAGCCGCGTCGATCAAGGCGTCGAACGAGGCGTTCGCCGGCACGGTCACGCCGCGTCGCGCGGCCTTCACGGCGGCGGCCCGCCCGGCCGCGAACCCGGTCGGCACGGTGCGGATCGGTCGCGGCGCCTCGGCGGGATCGGCGTAGCGCGACGTGCCCACCAGCACGTCGCGACCCGTCGCCAGCCGCGCGGTGCGCTCGGCGGCGGTGTCGGCGGCCCAGCGCTGCGGCACGCCCGCCGCCAGCGCGGCGGCCAGCCCGCCCCGGGCCTCGATCTCCTGGAAGCGCGCCCACGCCGCCCGGGCCAGGTCGGCCGTCAGCGACTCGACGAACCAGGCGCCGCCCGCGGGGTCGGCCACGGCGTCGGCGCGGGTCTCGTGGCGCAGCAGCAGCTGCACGTTGCGGGCGATGCGGCGGCTGAACGCGTCGGGCAGGCTGTCCATCTCGTCGAAGGGTGCGACATGCAGGCTGTCGACGCCCGCCAGCACGGCGCAGAGCGCCTGGGTGGTGGCCCGCAGCATGTTCACATGGGCGTCGTGCACGGTCTGCGTGCGGCGGCTGGTGCGGGCGTGGATGCGCGCGGGGCGCGGCACCAGGCCGGCGGCTTCCTGCACGCGGGTCCACAGCAGGCGCAGCGCGCGGATGCGGGCGAGCTCGGGGAAGAAGCCGCTGCCGACACAGACCTGGAACCGCAGGGCGGCCACGGCCATGCCCGGATCGACGCCTTCACCCTCGAGGTCGCGCAGCGTGGCGACCGCCGAGGCCAGCACCAGGGCCAGCGACTGCACGGCGTCGGCGCCGCCGTCGTGCCAGGGATCCTCGACCGCGGCCAGCACGGCCAGCCCGGACGCGTGCTCGGCGGCCCAGCGCACCAGCAGGGCCTGCTCGGCGCGCAGCTGCCCGAGCGGCCGCGGCAGCGTGCCGTCGGCCGCCCACTGGGCCAGCGGATCGCCGCCGACCGCGCCGGCGAGGGCCGCGGGCGCCGTGCCCTTGCGCCGCGCCGCAGCCAGCAGCAGCGCCACGGCCGGCAGGCCCGCGCCGCCGGCCTGCATCTGCACGGGCGTGAGGGCCAGGTCGACCGGCGCCAACGCGGCAGCCAGGTCGTCGACGGTCGCCAGCGACGTGCCGCCGGCGCCGACATCCGCGGCCGCGGCCGCATCGGGATCCAGCCCGCGACGGCCCGCGGCATCCAGCACCAGGTGCGCCGCCTCGAGGCCGCGCGCGAGGTCGTGGGCCAGGGCGTCGGCCACCTCGGCGGCCGAGGGCAGGGGCAGCTCCTGGGCCACGCGCCAGGCGCCGGTCCCGGTTCCGCGCTGGTACGGAGCCTGCCCCGGCGCCGCGTCGAGCCAGGGCAGGCCGGACGTGTCGGCGGCCGTCGCCATGGGCACGAGCTCGAGGCCCTCGAGGGTGCGGGTCACCAGGGCCTTGGCGAAGGGCACGCCCTTGAGCAGGCGCTCGGCCTCGGCGCGCCAGGCGTCGCCGGCAGGGACGGGAAACTCGGCCAGCAGGCGGTCGGGTGCGGAGGGGCGGTCGGTCATGGTGGCTGCCTCGGGGATGGCCGGCGCCGCCGGCAGGACTGGGCGGACGGCCGTGCCCGCCTCGACGTCGGATCTTAACGGTGATCCGGTCCACAGGCCAAAGTCAAACCGCCAGGCGCTCCTGTCAAATTTTTGACAACCATTGACCAAGCTCCACGGGAGACGGGCATTCCGTCCCTGCAGGCCCGCCCCCGGCGGGCGGGGCCCGGGGCGCCGGGCCTTGCGCCCGGGGGGAAACCGCGTATGCTGGTCCGCATGGACGCGTCCAGCCCCACCCTCGGCCTGCGCCTGCGCCGCGCCTACCTGCTGGCGCTGGGCCTGTTGCTGCTGGGGTCCGCAGGGCTCACGCTGCATCCCCTGCTTGGCCACGCCGACCATGGCCCCAACGCGACATGCGAGCTCTGCCTGCACCTGGGAGGCAACCCGGCGGCGCCCTCGGCGGCGCCGACGCTGGCCGTGCCGCGGCCCGTCGCCGTGACCCTCGCCGCGCCGGTCCCGTCGATCCGGCCGGCCGCAGCCCCCCGCCACCGCTCCCGCGCTCCGCCCGTCCCTGCTGCGATCGCCTAGACATCCGTCCCGACATTCCAGGCATCCGAAACAGGGAGGCAGCCACATGCGCGCCATGCTCACCATTGCCTTGGCCTTGGTGCTGGCCGCCGGCGCGGTCCACGCCCAGTCGTCGACCGTCACCGGCATCTCCAGCAAGTTCAACCCCGCCATCAGCGTCAACGCGCTGCTGCTGGGGCGCACCGCCCACGCCAGCGACGATCCGGCCCTCAACGGCTTCGACCTGCAGGAGAGCGAGGTGCAGTTCACTTCGGTCGTCGATCCCTACTGGAAGGCCAACCTGATCACCGCCTTCGCCCCCGGCGAGGACGGGACCGAGGTGGAGATCGAGGTCGCCTCGCTCGAGAGCCGCACCCTCCCCGGAGGCTTCGGGCTGCGCGTGGGCCAGAACCACCTGCCCTTCGGCAAGCACGCGCCGCTCCACACGCACCAGTTCCCCTTCGTCGACGCGCCGCTCGCGGTGTCGACGTTCCTCGGGCCCGAAGGCCTGAGCGATGCGGGCCTGCAGCTGTCCCACGAGCTGCCGCTGCCCTGGTACGCCGACCTGACCGGCTACGTGGGCTCGGGGAACACCGACATCCTCGACGGCGGCTCGCGCCAGCCGGCCTGGGGCGCGCGCCTGAGCAACCTGTTCGACCTGTCCATGGAATCGACGTTCGAGCTGGGCGGATCGTGGCTGCGCGGACCGGTCGCGCACGACTACCTGTCCCTCGACGGCAGCGACGTCCTGTCGGGCGACCTGGACGTGTTCGGGGCCGACGCCACCTGGAAGTGGGTGTCGTCGTCGCGGACGCGCGGCCCGGCGGCCACCGTCACGGCCGAGGTGGTGCTGCCGCGGCCGGACGCGTCCAGCCAACGGCCCGTGGGCTGGTACGCCTACGGCCAGTACCGCATCGCCGGCTACTGGTGGCTGGGCCTGGGCGTCGGCGGCATCGACCGCAGGTCGGCCGACCCGCTGGTGGACGCAGCCGACTTCGGCCTCTTCCACTGGGAGAAGGCCCGCGAGTCCAAGGCGAACGTGACCTGGGTGCCCAGCGAGTTCTCCGCGGTGCGCCTGGAGGTCGCGCGGTTCGACGATCGCCTGGGCGACACCTCGGACACGCTGGTGTCGCTGCAGTTCAACTTCACCATCGGGTCGCATCCGGCCCACCTGTACTAGGAGGCGAGCGATGAAGCGCAACCTGGCGAAGATCGTCCTGACGCTGGTCGCGGCGTCCCTGTTCGCAGCCACGGGCGCGGCGCAGGCGGCCGACCGGCTGAACGTGGTGTGCACGCTGACCGACCTGGGCTGGCTCGCGCAGCAGGTCGGCGGCGACGATGCGCAGGTCGAGGTCCTGTGCCCCGGCGCCTACGACCCCCACTTCCTGCCCGCGCGGCCTTCGCTGGCCCGCACCCTCGGCAAGGCCGACCTGCTCTGCTACAACGGCCTCGACCTCGAGGTGGGCTGGCTGCCGGTGCTCATGGACAAGGCGCGCAACCCCCGCGTGCGCGGCGGCGAGCCGGGCGACCTGGATTGCTCGCGCGCCGTGGACCGCGTGCTCGAGGTGCCCGCGGGCGCGGTCAGCCGGGCCGAGGGCGACGTGCATCCCTACGGCAACCCGCACTACCTGCTGGATCCGCGCAACGGCGTGAAGGTGGCCCACCTGATGGCCGAGCGCATGGCGCAGCTGCGGCCCGAGGCCGCCGACCGCTTCCGCCGGCGCGCCGACGACCTGGACGCCGACCTCGCGCCGCGCATCCGCGCGTGGCACGACGCGGCGTCGGTCGCGGGCGCGCACCCGCTGGTCATCCACACCAAGCAGTGGGAGTACCTGGCCGACTGGCTGGGCCTGCAGCTGCTCGATGCGGTGGAGAACCGCCCGGGCATCGCGCCGTCGCCCAAGCACGTGGACGAGCTGATCGGCCGGGCCACGGCCGCGGGCGTGGTCGAGCTCATCGCCGCGCCCTGGAACCACCTGGACGCCGCGGGCAAGGCGGCCTCGCGGATGAACGCGGCGCTGGTGGTGCTGCCGGCGGCGGTCGACTCGCAGCCGGACACGGGCACCTACCCGGCCATGTTCGACGTGATCGCGGCCCGCCTGGCCGCCGGTGCGAAGGGAGCGCAGCGATGAGCGGCTTCTTCGCGATGATGGCCGCGCCGGTCGCCGTGGCCCTGGTGCTGGTGGCCATGCACGGCTACCTGGGCGGGCACGTGGTGCGGCGCGGGGTGATCTTCGTCGACATCGCCCTGGCCCAGGTCTCGGCCTTCGGCGTGGCGGTGGCCATGCTGTTCGGGGCCGAACACGGCACCAACACGGCCTGGTTCTCGGGCCTGGGCGCCACGTTCATCGGGGCGCTGCTGATCGCGGCCACGCGCGGGCGCGACCGGCGCATCCCGCAGGAGGCGTACATCGGCATCATCTACGCGGTGTTCTCGGCGGCGATGATCCTGGTGCTGACGCAGGTGCCCCACGGCGGCGAGGAGATCAACCACCTGCTGGTCGGCTCGATCCTGTGGGTGACGTGGCACCAGGTGATCAAGACGGCGGTGCTGTACGCGGTGCTGGGCGGCGTGCTGGTCTGGGCCCACGGGCGGCTGCGGGCCATCAGCGACGACCCGCAGGCCGCGCGCGCAGACGGCGTGCGGCTGAAGCGCTGGGACTTCCTGTTCTACGCGGTGCTCGGCACGGTGGTCACCAGCAGCGTGCAGATCGCGGGCGTGCTGCTGGTGTTCACGCTGCTGGTGGTGCCGACGGTGATGGTGTATCGCCGCGGCATCGCCGACGAGCTGGTGCACCTGGCGCTGGTGCTGGTGATCGGCGTGCTGGCGGTGGTGATCGGCGCGGCGGCCAGCTACTGGCTGGACCTGCCGACGGGCGCGGCCATCGTCTGCGTGTTCGGCCTGCTGCTGGGCCTGCAGGTGACGTGGGAGGCGGTGCGCGGCGGCGGCCCGGCCTAGCGCGCGAGCAGCAGCTTCGTCGACGCGGCGCCGCCCTGCCAGCGCACGACGGCGAGGTAGACGCCGGACGCGGCCGCGCGTCCGGCGTCGTCGCATCCGTCCCAGACCAGGCGCTGCGGTCCGGCCGCCAGCGTGCCGGCCTGCAGGCGGCGCAGCAGGCGGCCGCGCACGTCGTGGATGCCCACGGTGACCGGACCGCTCGCGGGCAGCGTGAAGGCGAGGGTGGTGCGCGGGTTGAACGGGTTGGGCCAGGCCGTCAGGCCCAGCGCCGACGGTGCGGGCACCGGCGCGGCGCTGGGACCGCAGGCCCCGGCCAGCACCGCCAGGCCCTGGTC
>DAOPJF010000151.1:0-6504 GCA_035399525.1 Candidatus Krumholzibacteriia bacterium
AAAGATTGGAGTGGAAGTCCTGCTGCAGAAAGTCGAGCGCCTGACCGTCCGCCGCTACTACCTGGGCATGGTGGCCCAGGGCGTGTGGTGGGCCGGGTACATCCTGTTCCCCTTCGTGCTGGGCAAGTCGCTGGCGGCGCCGGGCTGGGTCGTGACCCTGTCGGTGACCATGGAGACCACGGCCATGCTGGCGGCCCTCTACTGGGGGCACCTGCTGGCCCGGGGCGGCCGCCGCAAGTGGCTGTTCCGGGGCGGGCTGCTGGGGCGCGTGGGCCTGGTGGCGATGTTCGCGGTCTCGACGCCGCTGCAATTCACGGCGCTGCTGGCCCCGGTCTACTTCTTCCAGGCGCTCATCTACCCGGCGCAGAACGGCATCCTGCAGGCCAACATCCGGCCCGAGCGGCGCGGCGCGGTGTTCGGCTGGGGCGCCCTGATCTCCAACCTCACCGCCGCGGCCACCGGCCTGGTGGTCGGCGGCGTGCTCGACGCCGCGCCCGAGCGCTTCGACGCGGTGTACGCGACCATCGGCGCGATCGGCTTCCTGTACTCGCTGACCCTGTCGTCGCTGCCGCGGCCCGAGGGCGACACCACGCCCGACGCCGCCGACGCCTTCTTCGGCCTGCCGCGCCTGCCGCTGGGCCCGGTGCGCTGGCGCCGGCTGGCCGGCGCGCTGGTGCGGCCGTTCCGGGAGGCCGCCACCACCTTCCGCACCGACCACGCCTTCTTCTGGTACGAGATGAACTTCATGATCTACGGCACCTCGTTCCTGATGCTCGGCCCGGTGGTGCCCCTGTACTTCGTCAAGCGGCTCGACCTCAGCTACGAGGTCATCAGCGCCTCGCGCGTGATGATCGCCACGATCGGCGTGGCCCTGCTCAGCCCGCTGTTCGGCCGCCTGATGGACCGCATCAACCCGGTGCGGCTGTCGACCTTCTCGTACGCCACCATCGCGGCGTATCCCGCCATGCTGGCCCTGATCGCCGTGGCCTTCGCCGACCGCCCGGCCGTGGGCGCGTACCTGGCCTTCGCGGTGTACTCGGTGGGCAACGCGGGGCTGAACGTGACCTGGAACATGGGCTCGATCTTCTTCGCGCCGGCGGGCGAGGGCGGCCACTACCAGGGCGTGCACGTGGCGCTGGTGGGCATCCGCGGGCTCATCGGCCCCGCGCTGGGGTTCGTGCTGTACCGCCTGCTGGGCTACCAGGGCGTGTTCGTCGCGTCGGTGGCCATCTTCCTGGGGGCGGCGTTCAGCTCGTGGCTGCTGGGACGGGCCATGGAGGGCGGGCGCATCAGGAGCGCCGCGCCCGCCGCCGGAGCCAGTTGACCACCAGCCAGGCGCCGCTGGCGGCCAGCAGCCACGCCGCCGCCGCCGAGCCCACCAGCAGCGGGTGGTTGAAGCTCTCCCGCTCGCGGTAATCCATGATGTGCAGCATCCAGAACACGTCGTACACCCGCCACAGGGTGTTGCGCCGGGCCGCAATCGCACCCGTCAGGGGGTCGACGTAGACGGTCGTGCGGCGGCCGTCGGCGAAGTCCACCCGCCACAGGGGCAGGTCCCGGCCGCGGGTCTCGAGGGACGGTGCGGTCCGGAGCGAGACGGCGCGGATGTCGACCGTGCCCGCGTAGTCGGCCGCCGCGACGGCACGGGCCTCGTCGGCCGTCAGGTCGGGCAGGCGGTCGCCGGTCACCGCATCGACCGCCGTGCGGCCGTCGGCGGTCTCGAGGATCCAGGCGACCCGGTCGAGGCGCCGGGCCAGCGCAGCTCCCCCGATGGCCGAATCGCCGAGGGCGGCGGCGGCGGCGGTCGGCGACACGAGCACGGCGTCGACCGGAACCGCCAGCGGCGGCGCGGTCCGCGCCCGGTCGGCGCCGCGCACCTTGTCGATGGACAGGGCGCTCATGACGAGGCCGCCGCTGATCCACAGCACCACCTGCAGGCCCACGATCAGCCCGATCCAGCGGTGGGTCTTGACGATGGCGAGGGGCAGGCGCAAGGTGGACCTTTCCGGGCTGTCGGGTGTTCCAGCAGGTTCGGGCACGTTACAGGAGGATGTCCATGGATCGCAACCGACGGATCGTGTCGTGGCTGGTGGCAGGCCTCGTGGCGGTCGCCGGCGCGGCCCCGGCCCAGGACCGCGGCCCCGCCGACGACCTGTTCGACCTGTTCAAGGAAGGCCGCGTCGAGGAGATGGTGCAGCAGGGCAAGGCGCTGCTGGCCACCGGCACCGAGACCGCGCCGGTGAACCTGGCGGTGGGCCAGGGCCTGGCCACCCTGGACCGCTGCGCCGAGGCCGAGATCTTCCTGCGGCGCGCCGTCGAACTGGACGCGGCCGACAAGTCCTGGGTCTACGCCTGGGCCAACATCCACCTGGGCGCCTGCGCCATCCTCGACGGCCGCGACGACGACGCCCGCCGCGCCTGGACCGCCGCCCGCGACGCCGGGGCCACGCGCAACGCCACGCGCAACGCCAGCGGCAACCTGGCGGCCTTCGCCCTCGACGCGCGCTGCGCCGACTGGCCCTCGTTCCGCACCGAGCACTTCCAGTTCCGCTTCTCGGACCGCCTGGGCGACCTGGACCGTGCGGCCTTCGCGCGCCGTCGCGATCAGGCCTACGAGGTCATCAGCGCGTGGTTCGGCGGCGGTCCCGACCGGCCCATCCGCATGGTGGTGTGGGCGGACCAGGACGAGGCCACGTCGTTCGGCATGCCCGCCCTGGGGTTCAGCAAGCCCGAGTACTACCTGGTCGAGACCCTCGCCAACCAGACCGTCGGCCACGAGATGACCCACGTGATCTCCTACCACGCCCTGCACCCGGTGGTGCGCACCGGGCTGATCAACGAGGGCGTGGCCGTGTACCTGGACCAGACCGGGCGCGACCGCGTCGCCATGGCCCGCGAGGCGCTGGCCGGCGCCCGCAGCGCCGCCGGCGGCACCCTGCCGCCCATCTCGCTGCGCGCCCTGTGGGACGACTGGTCGCTGCTGGACGCGGGCGTTTCGTACCCGGTCGCGGGCGCCTGGGTCGAGCGCCTGGTGCAGAAGGGCGGGCGCGAGCGGTTCCTCGCGTACTTCACCGACCAGACCCGCGAGCACGCGCGCGCGGTGTACGGCGCCGACCTCGAGGATTGGATCGACGGCTTCGAGCACGAGATCGGCCTCTGACCGCCGCACCGCGGACAAGCCCACAAGCGAACGGCCCCGCTTCCCGGAGGAAGCGGGGCCGTCGTCGTCCGAGGCCGCAAGGACGCTACTTCAGCAGCATCATCTTGCCGTTGCCGACGGTCTTGCCGTCGACCACCAGGCGGTAGAAGTAGGTGCCGCTCACGGCGCCGCGGCCCTGGTCGTCCCGGCCGTCCCAGCGGTACGTGTCGGTGTAGTCGCCGGCCTTCAGGGGCGCGTCGACCACCGTGCGCACCAGCCGGCCGCGCACGTCGTACACCGCCAGCAGCGTGGACGCGTCGTGGGCCAGGGTGAAGCGGAAGGCCGTCGAGGGGTTGAACGGGTTGGGCACGTTGCCGCGCAGCACGGTCACCGCGCCCGGCAGCGGGGCGGGCGAGACGTCGCTGTTGGCCGCACCCGGCGTGCCCAGGTCGCCCGAGCCGAACGGCGCGATCGCCGTGCTCCAGTTGGCGCCGTCGGCGTTGTCGCCGTTGCCGCTCCACTGCATCGAGGCGCCGTCGGGATCCGGGAAGGTCAGGCCGTTGTCCCAGGCCACGCGGTCGATGACCACGCCCTCGCTGGTCTCCAGCTGCAGCTCGTCGTCGGCGTTGCCCAGGGCGATGCCGCTGTACTGGTAGAACAGCGTCACGCCCTCGGCGGCCATGGCCGTCGCGTTGATGCCGAACACCTTGTACTCGCCGGGATTGATGACCAGCGGGCCGCCGTTGTCGATGATGTGGTCATCGATGCCGTCGTCGCGGATCATCATGCCGTTCATGTCCACCGGCACGGCGCCCGCATTGTAGACCTCGAACCACTCGCCGTCGGTGTCGGCCAGCACGAACGGGTTCTGCATGATCTCGGTGATGACCAGGGCCGGCGCCGGCGCGGGCGCCACGATGGCCGCGGTCGTGCCCGGCGCGATCGGGTTGCCCGCCAGGTCGGTCACGTTGCTGACGGCCACGGTGTGGGCGATGCCCGAGGGATCGCTCGCCAGGGTCAGCACCACCTTGGTCGAGTCGGCCTGCACGGCCGCCGCCAGCACGGCGATGGTGTTGCCCGGCGTCGCCGTCTCGTACACGCCGTAGTTGGCCGCGTTGCCGCCGGTGGCCGCGTCGATGCCCTCGTCGAAGCTCAGGGTCAGGGTGGTCGGCGGCGTCAGGACAGCGCCCAGCAGCAGCGGGGCGGTGACGTCCGGGCCCTGCCCGTCGTTCACCACGTCCGAGGCCAGGCCGACGATGATCTCGCCGTCGCCCAGGTAGTTGGCGCCCGCGCCGGCCGCGGTGACGAAGTCGCCCACCAGCCAGCCGGTCACCGCCGGCACCGTGTCGTCGTCGATGCGCACGATCAGCGGGCCCGAGCCGTCGTCGATGGTGACGTTGTGGGCGGGGTTGGTGCCGGTGGTGGCCGCGATGGCCGTGATCGTGCCGGCCGCCGCGACGTAGGTGCCCTCGTTGCTGGTGGCCGCCGCGGCGCCGGTGCTCATCATGGCGGGCGTGAGCGCGGGGTTGCCCGTGCTCACCGTCGTGACCTCGTAGTTGATGATCTCGACCGTCGAGGTGAACCAGTCCAGCTTGCCGGTGACCTCGACGATGGCCGAGGTGTCGTTCAAGAGGGCGCCGCCGGTGCTCAGCGAGGTGCCGAACACGTTCAGGCCGCGGCCGCTGCCGTCCTGGATGTAGGCCGAGACGCTGACGCCGTCGGCCTTGTAGTCGCCGGGGATGTAGACCTGGCCCTGCACGGTCACGATGGTGCCGTCGTAGCCCAGGCTGTCGGCGTGGATGGAGGCGATGGGCGTGACCACGCGGGTCTGCACCGTGTAGCTGTAGAAGGCCGCCGGCGCGGTCGCCGGGTTGGCGGTCGACTGGGCGTCGTTGTCGGTGGCCACCACGTAGTAGTCCACGACGTCGCCCAGGCTGCCGGCCGGGATCTGCGCGCTGTAGCCGCCCAGGCCGTCGCCGGTCATGGCCGACGACACGAAGCCGCCGCCGTTCAGCTGCACGAACAGGTTCACGCCGGTCACGGTGCCGTCGGCGTCGGTGGCCGTCGCGGTGACGGTCACGATCTCGCCCGGCTGGGCGGTGATGGGCCGGTGGATCACGTTGTTGACCACGGGCGCCTGCAGGGGGATGCCGCCGTTGGGCGCGCCGGGGGTGCCCTTGTCGCCGCCGCCGAAGACCGCGGTCGAGGTCGACCAGTTGGCGCCCACGTTGTTGTCGCCCGAGCTCTCGTCCCACATCATCGACGCGCCGTTGGGGTCGGGGAAGGTCAGGCCGTTGTCCCAGTTGACGCGGTCGATCTCTACCATGGACGTGTTCAGCAGCACGAGCTCGTCGTCGCTGTTGCCCAGGGCGATGCCGCTGTACTGGTAGGCCAGGGTCACGCCCTGCCCGGCCATGGACACCGCGTCCAGGCCCAGCACGGCGTAGGCGCCGGCGGGCACCACGAGGCCGGTGATGACGTGGCTGTCGATGCCGTCGTCCTTGATGGTCCAGCCGGTCATGTCGACGGCCGACGCGCCGGTGTTGTGGATCTCGAACCATTCGCCGTTGGCGTCGGCGAGCACGAGCGGGTTCTGCATGATCTCGGTGATGACGATGTCGGTGTCGGCGGCCAGGACGGGGGCCGCGGCCAGCACCAGGAGGCAGAGGGCGAGCACGGCCCTTGCGCAGGCGGCGAGTCGCATGGTGGCATCTCCGATCGAACGGTCCAGGGGTGCCGCGCCCGGGGACACCGCGGGCCGGCGGGAATTCATGCGCTATTTTAGCACCCGATCCGCCATCCTAGGGAAAATTCGTACGTTAATTTTTGAAAAGGTGTGCCGTCGACCCCGCGCCTTGGCCAATTCCTCCCGGAATGGTACCTTGCCCCGACCATGACCCGCACCGCCCTGGACATCCTGAAGACCGTCTACGGCCACCCCGCGTTCCGGGGGCACCAGGCCGAGATCATCGACCACGTGACCGCCGGCGGTGACGCGCTGCTGCTCGCGCCCACGGGGGGCGGCAAGTCGGTGTGCTACCAGATCCCGGCCCTGCTGCGGCCGGGCACCGGGGTGGTGGTGTCGCCGCTGATCGCCCTGATGCAGGATCAAGTCAATGCCCTGCAACAGGTTGGCATCAAGGCGGCCTTCCTCAACTCGACCCTGGGTCTGGACGAGGTGCGCCAGGTGGAGTCCGACCTGCTGGGCGGCCGGCTGGACCTCTTGTACGTGGCCCCCGAGCGCCTTCTGCAGGAGCGCACCCTCGAGCTGCTGGAGCGGGCCCACGCCCGGGGCGGGCTGGCGCTGTTCGCCATCGACGAGGCGCACTGCGTCTCCCAGTGGGGTCACGACTTCCGCCCCGAGT
>DAOPJF010000152.1:0-6460 GCA_035399525.1 Candidatus Krumholzibacteriia bacterium
CAGGGCCAGGTGCAGGGCCGGGACCGGGTGCCAGGCCGCGGGCAGGCGCTCGGCATGGGTCGCCAGCGGCTCGATGACCAGGTCGGTCACCACGCGGTCGGTCGGCACCAGCAGCAGCAGCTCGGCCACCGGCAGGTCCGGCGCGCCCGGCAGCGCGAGGTGCCGCGTGCCCAGCACGACGGGTCGCGCGGCATCGGCGCCGACGCGTTCCCACGAGAGGTCTGCGGGCGAGAAGGTGCCCTCGTGCAGCACGGTGCCCGACGCGGCCTGGGCGACGGCCGCCATCAGCACGAGCACGAGGATGGCGAAGGAGCGGACGGTGACGCTGCGGAACACTGGCATGGATAGCCTCCGTTGTCGACCGGGCGGGCGGGCCCGGCATCGGCCAGGAGATTCGGCATGGACGGCGAGGCGGACCTCGACCGGCAAGGGACCCGTTGTTGCTTGACGGGCGGCCGCGAAAGCAGCCGCAACTGCTGCCGTTAGCGATCGGTCGGAGCGGATCCTCCCCGCGGGTCGTCCCGCAGACGGGTCATGGACTTGGGATCAGGGATAAGGACTATACACGGAATCCTGAAATCGGTCAATGGGGCAAAAAATTGGCCACTAACGCCGGATTTGAGGCGATTCGATCAAGCCGGACGGCCGCGCGGCGGTGATGATCACGGAATCGGGACGATTCCCTCCCGCCCGATGCGGGCACTCGCACCGGCAGGGATCAAGGCCACGCCTCCGCCCGGCAGCGCCAGCGGCCGACGGCTATGGGCCAGGTTGCGCACGATGACCCCGGCGCCGGGCACGGCCCGCGCCGAGACCCCCGTCGCCTGCAGCGCCGCCACCTCGCTGTCGACCAGGAAAACGGGCCGCCCCGGGGCCAGGGCCGCAAGCAGGTCGCCCAGCGCAGCCGTCCCGACCGCTGCGACCGCCGGGTCCGTGTGGGCGAAGTTCACGCGGTGGGTCTCGACGATGGCCGGCTCGCCCCGCTGCCAGGCCCGCCGGACCTCGGCGGCGCAGCTCCGCGTGACCGCCGCCGGGTCCGGCGACTGCACCGGTTCGAAGCGGCAGTTGCGCTCGAGGTAGATGCGCCCCGGGTGGACCAGGGCCGACCAGCGGCGGTCCAGCGCCTTCAGCACGCGTCCCGTGCGCCCGTGCGGCAGGTCGGGGTTGCGCTGCTCGCGCTTGGCCTGGATGACGGTCTGCCCCCGCTCCTGCCACAGGTCCTCGACGCGCCCGTTCCAGGTGTAGTCCGGGGCGATGATCGAGCCCGGAGGACGGCCGAACAGCGCGGTGAAGCTGTCCAGGGCGTCGTCCAACTCGCCGGCCAGTGCCTCGCGGCCGCGCCACGGGCCCAGCTCGCGGGCCTGCTCGCTGCCGGGAAAGAGCAGGATGCCGCGCTCGGTCGCCTGCCGCGGCGCACCCGGCGCCAGCGCGGCCTCGCGCCGGCGCGCCGGGTCGTAGTGCCAGGCCGCGTGGAACTCGGGATGCCACACCCCCGCCCGCTCGGCCAGGCGGACCGCCGTCCACAGCCCGGGCCGCGCGTAGGCCGGCGGCAGGTCCGGCAGCAGGCGCACCACCCAGCGGTCGCCCTCGGGGTCCTGGGAACCCATCACGTAGTTGGGCTGCAGCACCGCCGGCAGCCCGTCGCGGCCGCGCACCGAGGCCAGCACCTTCGCCAGGGCCGCCACGCCCGCGCTGTCCTCCAGGGTCGAGCCCCAGTAGACCTCCGGGAAACGCCCCGGCGCCACGGCGGTGCGGTCGATGCCTTCCCAGGCCTGGGCATCGGGGATGAACCCAGCCAGCCCCCAGTCGTCGCTCTCGAAGACGACCGCGCGCACTGGCCCCCAGGCCACCAGCGAGCGGCCCGTGCCCAGCATGAAGCCGGCCCCCAGCAGCACCAGGGCGGCCGCGGCCGCGGCGAGCGTGACCAGGCGGTTGCGATTCACGAAGTCTCCCTGCCCAGGCGCGCCCACCAGGCCGGCCCGCAGGCCAATCCGTCGGCGGCGATCGCCTTCATCAGCGTGTCCACGTCGTCCCCGGGACGGGGCCGCCCCCGGGCCAGCAGCGCCAGCACCGCGTCCGCATCCAGGGGTTGGCTGTTGGTGAACGTGCCCGAGGCCACGACCGCGCCCAGGCGCCGGGCCCGCGCGCTGAAGCGGCCCAGGTCCAGCAGCGGCCCGCGTTGGTCGGGCACCAGCCGCGCCAGCAGGTCCTGCAGGCGGCCGTAGTGGCCGGCCGGCCCGCCGGCCCGGCGCGGCGCATCCTCGAACACGTAAAGGGCGCCGCCGGGCCTCAGCAAGCGCAGCCAGCCCGAAAGGAAGCCCAGGTCGCGATGGCGCGGCGCCAGGTGGCGCACGAGGTTCGCCGCCAGGACGAGGTCGCACGATCCCGGCAGCAACGGCGGCCGCAGCGCGTCGCCCACCACCAGCGGCCGCAGCGCGCCCGGCTCGGCCACCAGGTCCAGGCCCACCAGCGCCAGCCCGGTTCCCGTCAGCAGCCGCCCAAGGGCGCCGTCACCGCAGCCCAGGTCGACCGCCACGTGGGGCCGGGACGCGACAGCCCCCACCTCGTCGAGGAAGGGGCCGGGCAAGGGACGAAACGGCATGATGGGCTCAGACGGCGTCGTCCGGGTCGTGGGCCGGCACGGCCTGGCGGCCCCCGGTCCCGTCGCGGACGATGCGCCCGGTGCGGACCTTGGTCCGCTCGGCCTGCAGGTCGATGATGTCGGCCACGTGGTCCCCGAGGGCCGGCACCTTGTCCAGCCGGTCGTCGAAGCCCAGTGCGTAGAAGATCTCCGAGAAGAAGTCCAGCCCCTGGCTGCGGTTCTTCAGGTGCTGCAGCGCGCCCAGCTGCGCGGCCACCATCCAGGCGCCCATCGCCGGCAGGCCCAGCCAGGGCGCGGACAGGAAGTCGCTCATGCTGAACAGGATCATCCCGGCGGTCACCAGCAGCAGGCACACCACGGCGCTCCCGGGCGAGAAGCCCAGGCGCAGCAGGCGATGGTGCAGGTGGTGGTCGTCGGCCAGGAAGATCGACGTGCGGCGGCGCGAGCGGCGCACGATGGTGGTGCCGGTGTCCCAGATGGGCACGATCATCGGCGCCAGCAGCAGCGGCAGGCTCACGCCCTCCTGGCTGCTGAGGTTCAGCATCAGGCTGCCCAGGACCAGGCCCATCCACATGCTGCCCGAGTCGCCCAGGAAGATCTTCCGGCTGCTGACGTTCCAGTACAGGAAGGCGACGGTGCCGCCGCACAGCGTGGCCGAGAACAGCGCCGAGTGGGCGTCGCCCACCGCCAACGAGATGACCACCAGCGTCAGCGACGCCAGCACGCTGATGCCGCTGGCCAGGCCGTCGAGCCCGTCGATCAGGTTCATCGAGTTGATGAAGCCCAGGAACCAGAACAGCGTGAAGGGCCACGCCCAGCCGCCCAGGTTCACCTTGCCCAGGAACGGCAGCACCACCGTGTCCAGGCGCATGCCCAGCAGCATCAGCGCCACGATGACCACGAGCTGCCCGTAGAGCTTCTTCTCGGCGTGGATGCCGAAGCGGTCATCCCCCACGCCCAGGGCCATGATGGCCAGGCCGGCGCCCGACAGCACGCCCAGCCAGTCCCAGGGCAGCGGCGACTTGAGGATCACGTGCTCGAGGAAGAACAGCGAGCAGAAGAACGAGATGAAGATGGCCATGCCGCCGGTGCGGGGCACGGGCTCGCGATGGGGCCGGCGGTAGCCCGGGTGGTCGACGATGTCGGTCAGGAAACCGAGGTTGCGGAAATGCGGCTGGACCAGCCACGACATCAGGAATGCCGCGACGAAGCCCAGCGCGCCGACGATGCCCAGGTCCACGGTTCCTCCCTGAATCACTGCGCCCGGATGCACGTTGTCATGGGTTGTCCAAGGAAAGCTATCCCAAGGCCCTGCAGGGGGCAATCAATTATTTCCCGCCAACCTGGCCCAGGATGCGCCGGTATACGGCCGCCGTGGCCTCGGCGGTGCGGCGCCACGACCACTGCCGGGCCCGTTCATGGCCCCTGAGGACACAGTCGGCCCGCAGCGGCGCGTCCCACGCCAGGCGGGCCATCCCCGCAGCCATCGAGGCCTCCGAGGCCGGGTCCACCAGCAGGGCCGCGTCGCCGGCCACCTCGGCCATCGCCCCGCGGTCCGAGGTCATCACCGGCACGCCGGCGGCCATGGCCTCGAGGATCGGGAAGCCGAAACCCTCGTGCAGCGACGGGAACAGCAAGCCGTGTGCCGACCGGTAGAGATCCCACAGGCCGCCCGGTTCGCAGTAGTCCCGCACCTCGAGGTGGCCCTCGGCCATCAGGTCCTGCATGGCGGCCCGCAGTCCCGAATCCTTCCAGCCGGACGCCCCCACGAAGAGCAGCGACGGGCAGTCGGCCGGCGGCCGACCGCTCTCGGCCAGGAAGCGCCGGTACGCCTTCAGGACGCCCTCCAGGTTCTTGCGCGGCTCGAGGGTGCCCACGAACAGGAAGCTGGGCCGGCCGGCTCGGCCCGGCGCCGGGGTCGGTCCCGTGCGCGCCGCGGCCTCGACGGCCCACTGCGCCAGGCCGAAGGGCGTGACCTCGACCCGTTCCGCGCAGGCGGGGTGCAGCCGCCGCACGTCGGCGGCCGTGGCCTCGCTGTTGGTGACGATGGCGGCGGCGCGGCGCAGGGTCGGCCCCACCAGCAGGCGGTAGTAGGTGCGCCGGGGTTCCTCGACCGTCGCGGGGAACAACTGCCAGGCGAGATCGTGCACCGTGACCACCGACGGGACGTCCAGCCGCAGCGGGGCGACGAACTGCAGGCTGTGCAGCAGGCCGCCATCGAGCCGCCGCACCAGCCCCGGCAGGACGCGCTGGGTGTACCATGCCTTCGCCAGGGTTCCGCCGCGGGCGCCGGGGCAGGACTCGATCCGCCAGCCGGGCGCGCCCTCCACAGCGCCGAACATGCCGGGCTCGGAGGCGAGCACCGTCACGTCGAAGCCGCGGTCCTCGGCCGCCAGCGCCGCGCACAGTTCGAGGATGGACCGGCCGACCCCGGTCGGCCGCGCCCGCACCAGCAGGGCGTCCAGGATCACCTGACCCCGCGTGCTCATGCCCCCTCGCCTTCCGCCTCGACCAGGGCCGCCAGCAAGAGGCCCGGCGCGAGCCACAGGTGCGGCAGGTTGTACTGCGAGAACGTCAGCAACTGCAGCCACACCGCGCCCGTGGCCACGGCGCAGGCCCGCACGCGCAGGCCGCGCTCGCCCGGTGCCAGCGCGGCCCGGTGCACGCGCTGAACCAGCCGCAGCGCGCCGGCCGCCAGCACGCCGAACCCGGCCAGTCCGGTCTCGCACAGCACCTGCAGCGGGAAGTTGTTCACGACCGGCCACTGGAACTGGCTCTGCAGGCCGGCGGCGTCGACCAGGCGCGGGAAGTGGAAGCCGAACTGACCCCAACCCACCCCCACCAGCGGGCTGAGCAGGAAGGCCCGCCACGCGGCCTGCATGCTGTAGAGGCGCGTGAGGTTGGACCAGTCGCGGCGGCTGAAGGTCTGCGCGAGCCGGTCCAGCACGAGGTCGAGCCGCGCCGCCCCGAGCAGCAGCACGAAGGCCAGGCCTGCGCCCACGGCGACCACGACCGTCCGGCGGCCCGGCCGGCGCCCGCCCACGCGCACCGCCATCACCGCGGCCAGCCCGAGCCCGACGGCCCCGGCCAGCCACGCGCCCCGGCTCCAGGTGAGCACCAGGAGCATCCCGAGCACGATGCGCGCCGCCGTGCGCCCGGCGGTCGGCCAGCCGGTCAGCCCCACCACCGGCAGCACCAGCAGCAGGTAGCTGCCCAGGTAGAGCGGCTCGGCCGCCATGCCGCGCAGGCGCGGCACGTCCAGGAAGCCATCCTGAAGGTGCAGCTGGGTCGAACCGCTGAGGATCGCCGGGTTCGACGTGGCGAAGCGCTCCCAGCCCGCGGGCAGGGCTCCGGGATGGTACCAGTCGATCCACTGGATCGCGCCGTAGGCCGCCTGCAGCAGCGCCCCGATCACGATCAGCCGCGCCGTCCACCGCCAACGCGCGTCGCCGCGCAGGGCGACCGCGGGCCAGGCGACGAACGCGGCCATGATGGCCAGCTGGACCACCTGCTTGCCCCAGCGCAGCATCGTCGTCGGCATCGCCTCCCCCGAGGGCGCCAGCGCCAGTCCCGCCAGGGAAAGGAGCAGGACCACCGCGACGGCCGCCAGCCATCGCCGCCAGGCCCCGGACGGCCGCCACCGGGGCCGAAGGGTGGCAGCGGCCCCGGTCGCCACCGCCAGCGCCAGCCAACTGGGCTGCAGGCCGGCCCCCAGGTCGCGACCGGTCAGCGCGGCGACCAGGCCTACGCCGATCATGGGCAGGGTGAGCAGGGCCGCCGCGCAGGCGACGCGCACGACGAAGGCACGGGTCACGGGCGTCTCCGCCCGGCCTGCTTGCGGGCCAGGCGCAGGAGCAC
>DAOPJF010000153.1:0-6455 GCA_035399525.1 Candidatus Krumholzibacteriia bacterium
GTCGTGTCCGTCCACGAGCACGCGGCCCTCGTCCGGGTCGTAGAAGCGCGGGATCAGGTTCACCAGCGTCGACTTGCCGGCGCCGCTGCCGCCCACCAGGGCGACCACCTGGCCCGGCTCGACGGCCAGGTCGATGCCGCGCAGCACCGGCTCGCCCGGCAGGTAGGCGAAGCTCACGTTCTCGAAGGCCACGCGGCCGCGCACGTCCGCCAGCTCGGGCAGCCCAGGGGCCGTGCCGTCCTCGGACGGGCTGTCGATGATTTCGAACAGCCGGTCGGCCGCCGCCATGCCCTCCTGGATGCCGTTGTTGACGCCGCTGAGCTCCTTGATGGGATGGATCATCGAGAACAGCGCGCCCAGGAAGGTCAGGAAGGCCTCGGGCGCCAGCGTGTGCTCGACGAAGACCTGGCGGCCGCCGTACCACAGGATGACCGCGCCCACCAGGGTGGTCAGCTGCTCGGACAACGGCGAGGTCGCGCGCTGCGTGCGCGAGATCTTGAACATCTGGGTGAACAGGCGCTCGCTCTCGCGGCGGTAGCGCGCGTTCTCGAAGCGCTCCATGGCGAAGGCCTTGACCACGCGGATGCCGTAGACCGTCTCCTGCAGCACGCTCGTCAGGTCGGCCAGGCGCTCCTGCTGGCGGTGGCTGTAGCGGCGCAGGCGCTTGCCCACCATGACGATGACGCCCATGGTCAGCGGCAGCACGAGCAGGGCCAGCACCGTCAGCTTCCAGCTGATCCACAGGCAGATCAGCAGGAATCCCAGGATCTGCGCCGGGTCGCGCACCAGGTTGGTGAAGCTGACGTTGATCGTCTTGTTGGCGATCTGCACGTCGTTGGTGGCGCGGCTGATGAGTTCGCCGGCGCGGAAGCGGTGGTAGAAGCCCAGGGGCAGCTCGAGGAACTTGGCGAACACGTCGTCGCGCAGGTCCTTGACCAGGCGCAGGCCGATCCAGTCGGTCATGACGGTGGCCAGGTACTGCAGCACGGTGCGCACGAAGATGGTGACCACCAGGGCGATGACCACGCGCTGCAGGGCGTCCAGCGGTTCGCCCTGCACCAGCCATTCCTCGAAGCGGCGGTAGAGGTGGTCGACGTGCCCCTTCAGCCCGAAGGTCTGCACCTGGTCGAGGGCGGCCGCCGGCTGGGCCGAGCCCGGGCCGGCGAACAGCGCCTTGAAGGTGGGCATGACCATCAGGATGGACAGGCTCGACACCAGGGCGAACAGCGACGTCAGGCCCACCGACACCACGACCTGGGGCAGGTAGCGGCGGATGCGGCGGAGCATGCGGACGTAGGTGTTCACGGGGCGCTCGGGGCGGCGCGGGGCCGCCGGGGCTGGGGTCCGGATCCGGATGGCGCCGGACGTCCGGCGTCCGCAGAACACTGGTCGGAATCGGCCCCGGGGTCAAGAGCGGACCGGACCGGTCCGCGGGCCCGGGAAATGCAACCGTCAGCCCGGGGCCGCACGACGCGGCCCGAAAACCACCCATCGCTCAACCCCTGCGGGGGTCCGGAGACACGCCATGACCGGGCGCTGGCCAGGTCCTGTCCTGATTGCCGCCATCCTGCTGCTGGGCCCGGCGCGCGCCGCCGCTCCCGACGCCGGGTTGCCGCCCGCGCTGGAAGCCGAGACCTACAGCCGCCTGGACGCCGCCCGGGTGACGCGGCGGCACGACCTGGAAACCTACCTGGACCGCATCGGGGCGCTGGCCAGGGCCGTGCCGGGCGATCCGGTGATGCGCCGCTACTTCCTGCTGAAGCAGCGCTACCACGAACTGGCCCGCCGCGAGGCGCCGCCGGCCGAGGCCGTGGCGGCCATCGAGGAACTGAAGGCGTCGATCCGCCAGCACTACTTCGAGCACTACCACCCGTTCTACGACATCCTGTTCGTCGACCGGGGCGGCTTCGTGTTCTCCACGATCCGCATGCAGGGCGACTACCACCGCGACCTGTTCTCGGGTGACCTGAGGGACACGGCGCTGGGCCGGCGGCTGCTCGAGACGCCGGACGAGGCATTCATCGACTACGAGTACTACGCCGTGTCGGACGAGCCGTCGGCGTTCTTCGTCGAGCCGATGATCGAGGACGGGGAGCACCGCGGCTGGTTCGTGATGCAGTGCGCCGTCAACAAGATCAACCGCATCTTCGCCCGCGACGCCGGCCTCGGGGCCACGGGCGAGGTGTTCCTGGTCAACCGGCAGCACCAGATGCTGACCGACAGCCGGCTCAGGCCCGAGCCCAGCATCCTCAGGCGCCACCTGTCACGAGGGAACATCGAGGCCAAGTTCGCCGAGCGGAAGGGCCACAAGGTCGTGACCGACTACCGCGGCTACCGCGCGCTGACCAGCTTCGAGGTGTGCCCGGTGATGGGCACCGAGTGGCTGCTGATCGCGAAGATCGACGAGGACGAGGTCGTGACCGGCGCCTTCGCCGGCGACCGCGACCGCCTGCTGCGCGCGCTGCCGCGCCTGGCGGCCGCCGGGGCGCCGCCGGCGTGCGAGCCGCCGCCGGGGGATGCGCATCCGGTGGTCGTGGACCTGGACGAGTTCGGCAAGGGCCTCGACGGCCGCACCCTGGCCACCTACGGCGTGAACACCTGCACGGCGGTGGTGCTGACCCTGCCCGGCCGGTTCTCGTACCTGGGGCACGCCAGCCCCTACGACGCCATGTACGGCCAGGCGGGCCTGGACATGCTGCCCAACGTCGCCGCCCGCATCCGCACCTTCGAGATGGTGCCGTGGGAACAGCGCACCATGCAGGTGCTGCTGGTGGCGCCCCACGCCGAGAGCCTGGCCGGGGCCGTCGACCGCCTGCTGGCGCAGGGCTTCCTGCTGTCGCAGATCCGATTCGTGCACGCCGTCGACGCCCGCAGCGCGACCGTCGTGCACGACCCGGCCTCGGGTGCCACCTGGGTCGGCTGGGAGCCGGACGATCCGGCCCGGCCCGCGCGCTGGCAGCGGGCCGACCAGTGGCCGACCCTCGGCGAACTCGTGGCCCGCGACCTCACTTCAGCAGGGTGACGGCCGTCCCGGCCCGCGCGGAGCCGTCGTCCGCGAGCACGCGGTAGACACCCGCCGGCAGGGCGCGGCCCGCCGCATCGACGCCACGGAACACGTATCCGCCCTGCCCCCGCGCATCGAGGACGACCCCGGCCGACGCCACGCGGCGTCCGCGCACGTCGACCACCGACACCGCCAGCACCGCGCCGGGGCGCCCCTGCAGGGCGACCTGCGCCCGCGGGTTGCACGGGTTCGGCGTCGCCGGCCCCACCTGCAGCGACGCCACCGCCGGCACGGGTGCGGCAGCCGGCGCCGCCTCGGCGGGCACGAACAGGAACGGCGGCAGGCCGGTGCCGATCACGCCGCCGCCGAGGTCGGCGCCCGACACCGGGTCGATGACGCGCAGGCCCGAGGCACCGATCGTGCGGTCGAGCACGTGCAGTCGGCCGTCGGCCAGCCACAGGTCGGCGTGCACCCAGTCGTTCCCCGCCAGCAGGGTCGTGACGCCGCCCGCCGCGGCGCGGCGCACGCTCGTCCTGAACGAGGCATCGGCCACCAGGGCCAGCCAGGCCCCGCCGTCGGGTTCGATCGCCAGCACGTCGCCGCCGAGCTGACCCTCGGTCACCGCGTAGCCGAGGCTGGCGCCGGCGTCCAGGTCGACGCGCTCGATGCCGCCGTCGGCCAGGCCGAACCAGCCGGCGCAGCCGACCGAAAGCGTGGAACCCTCGATCAGCAGGCGGGTGTACGGGTTGCCTCCCGCCAGGACGATCGGCTGCACGCCCGGCAGCGCGGGATCCAGGTCGACCCACGCCTCGGCCGCCATGTCGAACACGAGGATCGCCCCGGGACCGGAGGGACCGTACCAGTTGGCCCGGTCCAGCTTCTGGCAGGCGATGTACAGGCGGTCGCCGTCCGCGACGCACCACGCGGTCTCGGGCAGGCCGTCGGCGTCGGCGAAGGCCGCCGTGCTGTAGGACCCGAGGATGGTCCCGGTGACCGGGTCGATGCGCAGCAGCACCGCCTGGTCGTAGCAGGGCACGTAGGCTTCGCCCGCCGTGTCGAAGGCGATGTCCTGCGGGTTCGCGGCCGCCCCCACCGAGAACTCGTTCAGCAGCGCGAAGCCCGCGCCCGGGTCGTACACCTGGACCACGCCGCTGCCCCCGCGCCCCACCACGTAGACCAGGCCGCCGTGCTGGCGGCCCACCGCGTCGCCGGGCACCACCGCCAGGTCCCCCGAGACCGTGGTCGGGTCGCCGGCGGTCACGGCGCGCAGGCGGCCGAAGGTGGAATAGTCGGTCGTCAGGATCCAGGCGGTCGACGCGGCCTCGGCGGCGCCGGCGCCAAGAGCCAGGGCCAGGGACAGGGACAGGGCGCGGAGCAGGCGGGCGGACATGGATCGATCCTTTCGTGCCAGGGTCAAAAGGCGAGCTCGAGACCTGCGCGCCAGCTGCGGCCCGGCAGGGGGAAGCCCTCGATGTCGTAGGTGCTCTCGTCGGTCAGGTTCAGCACGGCCATCTCGGCGGTGAGCGACGACCCGGCGACCGGCGCGGGCAGGAACGCCTCGAGGCCGAGGTCGACGCGCGCGCGGCCGTCGGCCATGTTCAGCTCGGTGTTGGCGCGGTCGAGGTAGTTGGACGACTGCACGCGCAGTTCGCACCACGGGCGCAGCGTGCGCCCGGCGCGGCGCAGGCGCAGGAAGGCCTCGAGGTCCGGCAGGTAGGGCAGCGCCTTGCCGTCGTAGGCGGGATCGCCGCCCCGGTCGCGCGCGTGCTGCCAGGTGAGGTTGCCGCGCGCCTCGCAGGCCAGCGGCAGGGCGACGCGCGCCTCGCACTCGAGCCCGCGCGTGCGCGTGGCGCCGGCATTGACGGCGCGGCTGGTGCGCTGGCTGTTGACCACGAAGATGATGGTGTCGTCGGTGCGGGCGTCGAAGGCGGCCACGCGCGCGCCCCAGCCCCCGCCGGCCGCGCGGTACGACAGGGCCAGGTCGACGGCCTGGACGGTCTCGGGCACCAGCTCGCGGTTGCCCACCACGCCGCCGCGGTGGCCGAAGAGCTCGATCCAGGTGGGCGTCCTGACGGTGCGGGCCGCGTGGGCCTCGAGCACGAGCACGCCCGGGCTGAGTTCCCAGCTCAGACCCGCCGACGGCGACACGTCGTCGCGCACGTGCCGCTCGGGCGCCGGCTCGGGCAGCCAGGGCAGGGCCGGAATCGGCGGGAAGTCGTCCTCGGTGCGCTGCCAGCGCCAGGCCGGCGCCAGGCGCAGGCGGCCGTTCCCGAGGCCGAGGTCGGCCGTGGCGAAGGCCGTGGTGCCGGTGCGATGGCGCTCGGGGTCCTGCAGGTCGTTCCAGCGCTGGCGCTGCCACTGGCCGCGCCGCTCGACACCCAGCCGCAGCGCGAGGTCGACGCCGCCGCCCAGGTCGCGCGAGGGCGCCCAGGCCAGGCGCACCGTGGCGTCATCGGCCTGCGTGCGCGTGGCGCCCGGCGGCGCGAAGCCCACCTCGCCCTCGGGGTCGTGCAGGGTCTCGTCGGTGCGGGCGCCTGCCAGTTCCAGGCGCACGAGGTCGTGGCGCCAGCCCACGCCCAGGCAGCCGTCCAGACGATCGTAGCGCACCGTGGCGTGCGGCGATGCGTAGGCGCCGACGGGGCCGGGCCGGCCGCCGTCGCGGCGCACGAACCCGGCCCAGCCGCGCAGGGCCAGGGGGCCGGCCGCGCCCTCGGCCTTGGCGAACAGGCCGTGCTCGCGCAGCCAGGCGTTCTCGCGCACGCGCACGGTGTCGTCGTCGCCGCGGTGGAAGGTCTGGTTGTGGTCGAGGTACCGGAAGTCGTTGTCGGCGCTCCGGCCGTGCACCATCAGCAGCAGGCCGGGCCGGCCGCCGCGCGCGGCCTGGCCCCAGCTGGCGCCGGCCCAGCGTTCGCCGAAGGCGCCGACGCCCAGGTTGGCGGCGGCGCCGTCGCGGGTGCGGCCGGTCAGCAGGTTCACCGCGCCGGCGCCCCCGATGCCGCCCAGGCCCACGGGCACCACGCCGCGGTGGATCTCCAGGCTGCCGAAGCGCTCGAGCGGCAGGCGCTCGAGGTCGAAGACGCCGCTCTCGGCGTCGTCCAGGGGCATGCCGTCGACGAACAGGCGCACCTGCGCCGCGGCCGAGCCCCGCAGCGAGGGCACGGCCGAGGCCCCGGCGGCGCCGTAGCGGCGCACCTGCAGGCCCGCCGCAGCCGCCAGCACGTCGGCCAGGTCGCGGGAGCCGCCGGCTTCATGCAGGTCGATGCGCGTGCACAGGCCGCCCACCTGGGGCGCCAGGGGCGCGTCGGCGGCGGCGGCGCGGACGACGAAGGTGTCGACGAGGGCGGCGGCGGCGACGGCCGCGTCGAGGTCGGAAGCATCCGCAGCGGCGCGGACGTGGGCGGGCGCCAGGCAGGCGCCGACGACGGCGGCAGCAGCCGTGAGGCTCGCGGCG
>DAOPJF010000154.1:0-6446 GCA_035399525.1 Candidatus Krumholzibacteriia bacterium
ACGCCCGCCAGGTCGCCGGCGGCGTCCAGGGCCAGCATGCTGATGGTGTCGTGGTTGGTGGGCGAGACCTTCGCGGGCGCGGTCCAGGGATGGTACTCGCCCTTCTTCAGCCACTCCTGCCACTCGGCGCGGGCCTTGTCCGTCAGCAGGTCCTGCTCGGTGAAGCCCTCGGCCAGGGCGAACTGCCGGGCGCCGGCGCCCACCAGCATGACGTGGGGCGTCTTCTCCATGACGCGCCGCGCCACGCTGACCGGGTGCATGAATCCCTCGAGGAAGGCCACCGAGCCGGCGTTGCCGTGCTCGTCCATCACGCACGAGTCCAGGGTCACATGGCCGTCGCGGTCGGGCCGGCCGCCGTAGCCCACGCTCATGATGTCGGGATCGGCCTCGACCACGCGCACGCCGGTCTCGGCGGCGTCCAGGGCGCGGCCGCCGGCCGCGAGCACGGGCCAGGCCGCGTCGTTGGCCGGCAGGCCGAAGCGCCAGGTGCTGACCACCAGGGGCTTGCGCACGGGCCAGGCCTCCTTGTCGATGATCTCGGCGGGCAGGCCGCGGCGCGGGCGGTCGTCGGGCTGCTGGGCGGCCGCCGAGGCGGCCAGGGACGTGAGGCCGACGCCGGCGGCGCCGACCAGGAAGTCGCGGCGGGTGGTCATGGCGATCGATCCTTCCGGTCGGGACGCCTGCGGGACCGGCGGCGCGTCAGGGCGCGTCGCAGGCGGCCAGCAGGTCGTCCAGCGTGGTCTCGAGCATGCCGACGCAGGTGTCGGCCGCCCCGTAGAAGATGCGCACGCCGCCGTCGGCGTTCACGGTCATCCCCGAGGGGAAGGTGACGTTGGGCACCTGGCCCGTCAGCTCCCAGGGCAGGCGCGGCTCGAGGATGTTGTCGCCGCCCCGCGCGATCACCCGCGACGGGTCGTCGCGGTCCAGCAGTACGCAGCCCGCCTGGTAGATGTTCGCCGACGCGAAGTGGGTGGCCACGCCGTGGTAGACCAGCAGCCAGCCCCGCTTCGTCAGCACCGGCGGCGGGCCGGCGCCGATCAGCTCGTCCCAGTAGTGGAAGCGGCCGCTCATGAGGTCGCCGGCCGGTTCCCAGCGCGCCAGGTCGTCCGAGGCGAGCAGGCTGATGGTGCCGCCGGTGGGCGGTCCGCCGGCGGGCGTGGTGCGGTTGGGGCGCTCGAGCATGAGGGCGCGCCCGCCGACCCGCGCCGGGAACAGCACGCCGTTGCGCGTGTCGTGGTCGCCGGTCAGGCCCGCCAGCTCCAGGCGGTCGGTGCCGCCGAAGCCGGCCTTCGCATCGCCGACGGCGCGCCACAGCGCGAGCCGTCCGCCCTGGTCGGTGTCCAGGGCCGTGACCACCCACAGCACGCCGTCCAGCATCGTCAGGCGCGGGTCGTAGACGTGGAACACCTGCAGCGGCAGGCGATCGAGGCCCAGCAGCTCGGTCGGGCGCCGTGCGACGATCACGTCGAAGTCGTCGTCGAACCGCGCCGGCACCAGGAAGCTGCGGCGGCCGCGGCTCTGCACGCGCAGCAGCAGCAGCGTGTCGCCGCCCAGCGCGACGGCGCCGGGGTTGAACACGCTCGTCACGTCGACCAGGCCCGGCATGGGCGGGATGTCCGCGCGCGTGATGAGCGGCGTGTCGGGGCCGCCGCGGCCCATGCGGCGCATGGTCATGGCGCGAGCCTCCGCAGCCAGCCCTCATGGTCGACCGTCGCGGTCACCACCGGCGTCGTGAGCCGGGCGTGGAACCAGTCCGGGCCGCCGGTCATGATCAGCTCCTGGTCCGCGCCCAGCGGAAAGGTCAGGCCGGGCGTCAGGCCGGGCATGGTGTGCGCATCGAGCCCCAGCTCGGCCAGGTCGGCGGCGTAGCGGCCGTGGACCTCCTGGAACTCCTTCTGGCGGTAGTAGACGTGCATGAGCGTGCCGGCCAGCTTGATGGCCTCGAGCTCGGCGTTCCCGGCCATGGCGTCCTGCTCGGCCTGCCCCTCGCCCAGGAACACCACCTGGCCCCAGCGCTCGGGGTAGTGCATGGCGATCAGGCCCTGGGGCGACCACACCCAGTTGTCCTCGGGCAGCGGCTGGCCGGTGGCGGCGTCGACGGCCTTCACGTAGCCGCCGATGGCCGCCTGCGTGCGCCACTCGACCCGCGAGAAGTTCACGCGCCACACGTCGCCGGGCGCGGGCGGCGCCGGGCGGCCGGCCACCTGCGCCAGCACGGCCCACGGGAAGGCGAGCTCGACGGTCCAGCCCTCGTCCAGGTCCGAGGGATCGTTGAGCGTGCCCTGCACCTGCACCGCCGACTTCAGGCCGGCGACGTCCCAGGCGTCGACGGCGGCGGTGCCGTCGCGGTAGGGACGCACCAGCAGCAGGTCCCACACCGTGCCCAGCGCGTTGATCTCCAGCTCGTAGTACAGGTGGTTGTCGCCGTCGGGGTCGATGAAGACCTCGAAGTCGTTCTCGTGGTAGACGACCATGTCGCGCCGCGCGTAGGTGGCCCACACGTGGGGCTCGACCAGGCGTGCACCCACGTAGAGGAACGAGTCGTCCCAGGCCATGGCCACGTCGGTGCCGAAGCGCGGGGCCGGCCTGCGCGGGCCCTCGATGTCGGTGTCCAGGCGGATCCACGAGCTCCAGGCCGCGTCGTCCAGCCGGCCGTCGATGACCGGGGCCACGGCGGCGCGCGGGCAGCCGGTGCGCAGGGGCTGATCGCTGCGCAGGGGCAGGGGGAAGGCGCCGGCCGGTCGGGCCAGCAGCAGGGCCAGGCCGACGATGCCCAGGGCGCAGCCATGCATGGTGCGTTTCACGGAGAGCCCGTTCCTTTCGATGGTCGTCCCAGCCAACATACCACGGTCGTCGAGCGCGGGGAACATCCCATCATTGAAAGAGTTATAACAATTTTGCTCGAATATGTGCAAAAAACGAAGAAAAGTCCTGTTGTATGGTGCTACAATTGATGTTGTGTGTTGCATTCAAATATGATAATTGTTATCGCCATTCGCCTCGGTGGGGATGGTGGAGGGTTGGGTGGAATGTTCCTGAAGGGGGTGGCGCCGTGAACGCCAGGATCATGTTGTTCGTCTCGCTGCTGATGATGGGGGCCGCCGCGACCGCGGTGGCGTCCGACTGTTCGATCTCCGGGTCCATCACCGCGGCGCCCAGCGGCGACGCGATGCTGCCGACCTGGCAGTACACCCTGGTCGTGGACTGGAACACGGGCTCGAACTACGCCCTCAGCCACCTCGACCTGCTGCTCGATCCCGTGGGCGGCACCTGCAGCTGCAGCGACTTCGCCGCGGCGCTGATGCTGGTGAACCCGGCCGGCGTGTCCGACGGCGACGGCGGGTGCACCGTGAACTACAACGCCTACCTCGAGTGCAACGGCGACCCGAGCATTCCGGGCGTCGACGGCATCCTGCTGAAGTTCGAGCCCCTCGAGCAGGGCTGCGAGCCCGGCCCGACCGGCACGGCGACGCTGGTGTTCTACTCGAACCTCGGGCCGGTGCCCGTGGACGAGGAGATCCTCTCGCTGGTGGACAAGTACGCGCTGCAGCACTGCTTCGGGAACCTGACGGGGTTCTTCCCCGGCATGGCCTGCAACCCGGTCGATGACCAGGGCAGCGCCTGGGGCTCGGTGCACGGGCTGTACCGCTGACGGCGCGCCTTCCCGCGCGGGACCACGACGGCGCCGCATCCGCAAGGGTGCGGCGCCGTTCGCTTGCGGCGGGTCAGCGCACGCGGATCTCGTCGACGAACAGCCAGCACGGCTCGCCGGCGCCGGGATGCCACGGCGGGCAGAGGCCGCGGTTGCGCGCGACGACGCGCACGTGCCGCACCGTGACGTCCGCGGCGACGGCGAAGGTGCGGATGGTCTTCTGCTGCTCCTGGTGGGGCAGGTCGTCGGCGGCCGCGCCCAGGTCGCGCCAGGTCCGGCCGTCGTCCGAGCCGTACACCGCAACCTGCAGCGGCAGGAACACCCACGAGTTCGCGTCCTGGATGCAGCGCACCGACACCTCGCGCACCGCGGTCGGCGCGCCCAGGTCGATCGCCGCGTCGAGGTCGACGCTTTCGAAGCCCATCCAGCGGCCGTCGCCGAACCAGCGGCTGCCTCGGGCGCCGTCGGTCAGGGGCTGGGCGCCGCGGCCCGGGTAGCGGCGGCTCGGCGGATCGGCGAAGGTGACCGCGCGGCCGCGGGCCAGCGACGGCGTGAGCTCGACAGCCGCCGGTGCCCCGTAGGGATGCCAGCTGCCGTCGGCATCCTGCAGGTCCAGCTGCGCCAGCACCACGCAGGGCGCCTCGGCGGCTCCGTTCCAGGTGCGGCCCTCGGTCAGCATCGCGGTCGGGCGCTGCTCCTCGATGAAGCCGTCGGGCCGCCAACCCTCGGGGCGCGCCGCGGCGCCCATGCGTATGCGGGCCGCCAGTCCGCCCAGCAGCGGCTCGGCCGCCTTCGTCAGCTCGGCATCGACGCGCAGCGTGCCGCCGGGCTCGGCGGCGACCGCCAGCTGCAGGGGGCGCGACGCTGCGCCGGTGGTGATGCCCAACCGCGGCCAGAAGCGCGCGTGGGCGCGCACCCGCACCAGGAACGGCACCAGGGGCTTGTCGCCCGCGGGGGCGCCCAGCGCCTCGGCCATGGCGGTGATGCGCGGGAACACCTGGGCGTGCACCCGCGGCTGCGGGGCGTACTCGGTCCACAGGTTCATCTCGCCGCCCAGGATGTGGCGCCGGGCGTCCGCCGGCAGGCCCGGCGGCACCGGGTCGAAGGTCAGCACCTGCTCGAGCGGCAGCTGGCCCGGGTCGTAGTCGATGTAGGCGTGGCTGGTGGGCGAGACCACCGCGTCGTTGCCCGCCTCGGCGGCCGCCACCGCGCCCGAGGTGCCGCGCCACGACTGCACCGTGGCCGTCGGCGAGAGGCCGCCCTCGAGGATCTCGTCCCAGCCCACCACGCGCCGGCCGCGCGCGGCCAGCATGCGCTCGGCGCGGCGCACGAACCAGCTCTGCAGGGCGTGGACGTCGGCCAGGCCTTCGGCCTGCATGCGCGCGGCGCAGCGGGGGCAGGCCAGCCAGCGGTCCTTGGGCACCTCGTCGCCGCCGATGTGCACGTACTCGGACGGGAACAGCGACACCACGTGGTCGAACACGTCGCCCAGCAGGGCGAACACCGCGTCGTTGCCGGCGCAGTAGACATCCTCGTGGACGCCCCACTGGGTCTCGACGGCGAACGGCCCGCCGGTGCACGACAGCTGCGGGTACGCCGCCAGCGCGGCCTTGGCGTGGCCGGGCAGCTCGATCTCGGGCACGACGGTGATGAAGCGCGACGCGGCGTGGGCCACCACGCGCCGCACGTCGTCGGGGCTGTAGGAACCGCCGTAGCGCGTGCCGTCGGGCTGGGTGCGCCAGGCGCCCACGTCGGTCAGCTCCGGGTGGCCCGGGACCTCCAGCCGCCAGCCCTGGTCCTCGGTCAGGTGCCAGTGCAGCACGTCGAAGCCGTAGAGGGCCAGCTCGTCGATGAGCTCCAGGATGAAGTCCACGTCCTGCAGGTGCCGGCCGCTGTCCAGCAGCATGCCGCGCCAGCCGAAGCGCGGCGCGATGTCGGCGCGGCCGCAGGGCACCAGGCCGTCGCCGGCGAACGCCACCAGGCCCAGCTGGCGCAGCGCCTCGATGCCGCGGAACAGGCCGGCCGGTGCGTCCGCCTGCACGCGCACGCCCTCGGTCGTGATCGACAGCGCGGCGCGCTCGTCGACGGCGCCGGGCACGTTCGGCGCCGTGTCGGGGCCGTCGCCGGCCATGAGCACGATCGATCCGGGCGGCGGCGCACCGGGCCCCGCCACCTGCACCGGCAGCGCCGGGCCGCCGGCTTCGCGCCACCATCGGCTCAACAGCTCGGCCTGCCGCCTGAGCGGCGGCGTGTCGGCGACGAGGACGATGCGGCCCAGGCCGGCCGCACGCAGGCTTCCGGGCGCGGGGGACCAGGCCAGGGGCGCGGGGATCAGCGGCGGCGTGGTGTCCGGCATGGGCGCGGATCCTTTCGCGGCGGCGCCGGGGCCCACCAGGACCACGGCCAGCAGGAACGGCAGCAGGGTTTTCATGCGCGCGATCATCCTCGTCCTTGGTGGCCGGGGCAAGCCCCCATATTGTTGCGGCCATGGACACCGCCCGCCGCAACGCCAACCTCATGCTGCTGGCTGCCGCCGCCATCTGGGGCTTCGCCTTCGTGGCGCAGCGCCTGGGCCTGGACCACGTGGGGCCGCTGACCTTCAACGGCGTGCGCTTCGCCCTGGGCGCGGGCGTGCTGGCGCCCCTGGTGATCGCGCGGCGCCGGCGCGGCGTGGTCTTCGCGCGGGGGCTGAAGCGGGCGGGCATCATCGGCGGCGTGCTGATCTTCGGCGGCGCCACGCTGCAGCAGTGGGGCCTGACCTGGACCACCGCGGGCAAGGCCGGCTTCATCACCG
>DAOPJF010000155.1:0-6446 GCA_035399525.1 Candidatus Krumholzibacteriia bacterium
CGACTTGGTCTCGGGGAAATAGGTCTCGCCGGCTACACCCGGGTCTGCCCTCCGGGAACACGCAACCTGGCGCGCAAGCAGCTGCACCCAGTTCTCGCTGAAGTTGTTGAACGTACCGATGACGCGAATCCCCCCCCACCAAGAACTGTGCCATCAATATGATCACGGACGAAGCGCGACACATCCTCGAGCCGCTGGTTCTCCGGCGGATACATGCGGGCGAGTTCCCGTTCCACCACGGCGCGATTCGTTCCGGCGGCGGCGACGGCGCCGAGTACCAGGAGCGCTCTGCACACCCACCCCGACCGCGGCCACCGCGATCCGAGCCAGGCCCCGACGGCGACCATCCCGACGCCGCACAGCGCGATCGACACGACCAGCGGCGGCAGCAGCAGCCGATCCAGGAGGTAGTCGTGGTTCACGATGGCCGCGGCGTAGGCCAGCCCGTAGGCCGTGCAGGCCAGGGCGAACCGGTCCCTCGTGCGGCTGATCCCGACCATGGCGAACAGGGCCACCAGGAACGGAACCCCCAGCCAGGCGAAATTGCGGGATGCGTACAGCCGCGCGTACGCGACGGCCCGGGCGCCGGCCGACAGCCCTTCGGTGTTGGCGCGGTTCCTGGCGAACTCCAGGAAGCTCTGCCAGCCGTGATCCTGCCAGCAGAGGAACAGGCCCCACGCCGCCACCGCCACGGCGGCCGCACCCGCGACGACCAGCGCGCGGCGCCGCCGGCCGCCGAACCACGCCGACATGGCCACGACCCCCGCCGCCACGGCCAGGGGCAGGCCGACGTTGTACTTCGTCAGCATGGTGGCGAACATCGCCAGGCAGACCGGGATCCACGACGACCCGACGTCGCTGTCGACGAATCGCGCGATCAAGCCCAGCGACAGCATGGCCATCGACACCGCCGCCGCATCGATCATGTAGGACTGGACCAGGCTGCCGTACTGCCCGGTTCCGAGCAGGATGAGACCGCAGGCCAGGAATGCCGTCGCGCGCGGCAGCGACCGCCGCGGCCGCAGGCCGACCGCCAGTCCAAGCACCGCAACCGCGGCCGTAGCGGCGAAGAAGCCCCGGACCGCCAGCCCTCCCGAGCCGAACAGGGCCAGCCAGGCCCCGAGGGCCAGGTGGTATCCCGGGGGGTACACGCTCCACGCTCGGAGCAGCGCCGCGAGCCCGGCCACGTCACCGTGCCGGATAGCGTCCCCGATCCGCAGGGCCGTCAGCACATGGCCGGCCATGTCCCAGTTCAGCGGGGTGTCGCCGGAAGCGTCGGCCACGGGAGGACCGATCCAGGCCAGGATCGGCACAGCGGCACCGGCCACGAGGAGCGCAGACCACCGCCGCTTCGACTTCGCATCGCTCACGGATTTGCCTTGCTCCGCTTCACGCGTTCCACCATCCACGCAGCCCCGCTCCGAGCCCATCCTCACACCCGCTCCCTCCTACCTCACCACCAGGATCGGCACCTCCACCCGGTGCCGCAGGGGATCGACCGTCTGGCCCAGCAGGATGTCGCCGAGCATCCGGTGCCCGTGCGAGCCCATGACCAGCAGGTCGGCGTGGTGCGTGTCGACGAACGACGCCAGCTCCTGCACGGGGTCGCCGTGGGGCAGCGCGAACTCGACCACCACGTCCATGGCGCGCAGCTCGGCGGCGACGGCCGACAGGTACTGCTCGTCGGCGCGCGTGTGCTCGTCGTAGGTGTCGGCGCCATAGACCTGGGCCCGCACCGAGTCGACCACGTGCACCAGGGTCAGCCGCGCCTTCTCGGCCTTGGCCAGCGTGACCGCGTGGCTGATCACGGGCGCATCGCTGCCGTCCAGGCCCAGCGCCGCGACGATGTGCTTCGCCGGGCGCGTGGCGATGCGCTCGATGACCGCCGCCGGATCGGCGCCGGCCACCTCGGGCCAGGCCCCGCTGTGGCGGACCAGAGGCATGACCACGATCCAGCCCAGGAACAGCGCCAGCGCCCCGGCCAGCACCGCGACCAGCGTCACCAGCGCCGGCGCCGCGCCGCCCGCGGCCCAGCCGCCGATGGCGTCCCACACCAGCTTGCCGTTCAGCCCGATGATCACCGCGGCGGTCGCCCAGGCCAGCGCGCGCACCCACGCCCGGTTGGCGAACGATCCCATCTTGACCCGGTCGCTGGTGAAGTGCACCAGGGGCACGATGGCGAACGGCAGCTGCAGGCTGAGGATGACCTGGCTGAGGATCAGCAGCAGGTACGTGCCGTGGTCGCCGGCCGCGCCGATGACCACCACCGCCGGCACCAGCGCGATGGACCGCGTCACCAGCCGCCGCAGCCAGGGCCGCAGCCGCACCCGCACGAACCCTTCCATCACGATCTGCCCGGCCAGCGTGCCGGTCAGCGTCGAGCTCTGTCCGGCCGCCAGCAGCGCGATGCCGAAGGCGACGGGCGCGACCTTCGAACCCACCAGCTGGTCGAGCATCTGGTGGGCCTGCTGGATCTCGGTGACCACGATGCCGTGCCGGTGGAACACGGCCGCGGCCAGCACCAGGATGGCCGTGTTGACGAAGAAGGCCAGGTTCAGCGCCACCACCGAGTCGACCAGGTTGTAGCGGCAGGCCTGGCGGCGCGAATCCACCGTGCGCGACACGCGGCGCGTCTGCACCAGCGACGAGTGCAGGTACAGGTTGTGGGGCATCACGGTCGCGCCGATGATGCCCAGCGCGATGTACAGCGCCCCCGTCGGCAGCACCGGCCTGAGCCCGGCCGCCGCGGCGCCCCAGTCGGGCTCGGCCAGGAACAGGTTCACCACGAAGCCCATGGCGATGACGCTGATGAGTCCCAGGACGAAGGCTTCCATCTTGCGGATGCCCAGGCGCTGGATGGCCAGCAGCAGGAAGGTGTCGGCCAGGGTCACCGCCGCGCCCCACAGCAGCGGCATGCCGAACAGCAGGTTCAGGCCCAGGATGGTGCCCAGCAGCTCGGCCAGGTCGCAGGCGGCGATAGCGATCTCGCACAGCACCCACAATACGAACGCCACCGGCCGCGGGTACTCGGCGCGGCAGGCCTGCGCCAGGTCCTTGCCCGTGACGATGCCCAGCCGCGCGGCCAGCGACTGCAGCAGCACCGCCATCAGGTTGGACATCAGGATGACCCAGATCAGCGTGTAGCCGAAGCGCGAGCCGCCCTCGAGGTCGGTGGCCCAGTTGCCGGGATCCATGTAGCCGACGCTGACCAGGTAGGCGGGCCCGGCGAACGCGAACAGGCGCTTCCACAGCGAGGGGTGGTGCGTGCCGACGCTGGCGTGGACCTCGTCGAGGGAACGGACGGGCTCGTGACCGTCGGAAGGTCCCTGGGCGCGCTCGTTCACCATGCCGATGCCACCTCGATTCGCGTGCGGCTAGTCCACCAGGTTGAGCTTCACGAGCAGCGCCTGGAAACGCGGTGCGGTGCGCGCCAAGGCGGGTGCCGACAGGAAGGGTCGTGGCCGGACAGTATAGGGCACGACGGGCCTGCGGGCGACTGTTCACAGGTCCGACCACGGCGTCGAGAACCGGCTGGGCCGCTTCATCTTGAGCCCGGCCCGGCACCCCGGTGCCCGGGATCGGGAAAATCCCCCTTGCGGATAGTCCTCGCGAGGACTATTGTGAGGGTCATGAGCACGAAGCGCACAACCCCGAAGCGGACCACCCTCCGCGACGAGATCAAGCAGACCAAGGCCTTCGCCAGCCTGGAGGCCGAGGTGTACCTGAACCTCGTCCGGACGTCCGAAGCCCTGGTCACCGAGGCGAACGTGCTGCTGCGCGGGTTCGGGCTCTCGGGATCGCAGTACAACGTGCTGCGCATCCTGAGGGGCGCCGGGACCGCAGGGCTGTGCGGACGGGACATCGCCGAGCGCATGGTCACGCGCGACTCGGACATGACCCGGCTGCTGGACGGACTGCAGAAGAAGGATCTCATCGCGCGCCTGCGCTCGGAGCAGGACCGGCGCATCGTCATGGCCGCCATCACGGACGACGGCCTGGCGCTGCTGGCGGACATCGAGGAACCGCTGCTCGCGCTCCACCGGGGGCAGCTCGGCCACCTGGGCGACACGCGGCTGAAGCAGTTCAGCCGGCTGCTGGAGGATGCCCGGCATCGTCCGTGACGGGACCGACGAAGTTTTTTTGAACGAATAGTCCTCGCGAGGACTTTGACAGACGACGATCACGCGACCGCGGCGCGGTCGAGACCAAGGAGAACGCCATGAACCGCAAGCACGTCATCACCGCCCTGCTGGCCCTCACCGTCGCCACGGGTTCCCTGGCCACCGCCAGGGCGGCCGACTACGCCATCGACCCGGCGCACAGCTCGGTGGGCTTCCAGATCAAGCACCTGGCCATCGCCAAGGTGAACGGCACCTTCAGCGGCTTCGAGGGCACGATCGCCTTCGAGGAGGGCAAGCCCGGGGCGTGGTCGGTGAAGGCCACCATCCCCACCGCGTCGGTGGACACCGGCAACAAGGACCGCGACGACCACCTGCGCAGCCCCGACTTCTTCGATGCAGCGGCCTACCCGACCATGACCTTCACGAGCACCGCGGTCACCATGACCTCGGCGACCGAGGGCCAGCTGCAGGGCGAGCTGACGCTGCACGGCGTGACCCGCCCGGTGACGCTGGACCTCGAGTTCAACGGCGCGGTGACCGACCCCTGGGGCAACGAGAAGATCGGCTTCTCGGCCAGCGGCGAGATCGACCGCAAGGACTGGGGCCTGACCTTCAACAAGACCCTGGACAACGGCGGCCTGATGATCGGCGACACGGTGAAGATCAGCCTCGAGATCGAAGCCGCGCGGGTGAAGTAGGAAGGCCATGATGAAGGACGAGGCCGCCAGGCGCATGCCCGTGGTGTTCGTGGGGCACGGATCGCCGCTGAACGCCATCGAGGACAACCGCTTCAGCCGCGGCTTCGCGGAGCTGGGACGGGCGGTCGGGAAACCGGCCGCCGTCCTCTCCGTCTCGGCCCACTGGTACGTGCCGGGCACCTACCTGACCGGGCAGGTCCAGCCGCCGACCATCCACGATTTTGGCGGCTTCCCGCCCGCGCTGTACGAGGTCGAATACCCGGCGCCCGGCCGCATCGACCTCGCGCAGAAGGTCGCCGAACTGCTGGCGCAACACGATGCGGCGCTCCGCTCCGACTGGGGCCTGGACCACGGCACCTGGAGCATCCTGAAGTGGATGTACCCGGAGGCCGACGTGCCGGTGGTGCAGCTGAGCATCGACCGCAGGCTCGGCGCCCGTGAACACTTCGAACTGGCCCGCTCGCTGCGCGACCTGCGCGAGCAGGGCGTCCTGGTCATGGGCAGTGGCAACATCGTGCACAACCTGCAGGACGCCTTCGGGCGGATGCGGACGGGATCGACCGACACGCCGGCGTGGGCGACGCAGGCCGACGCGGCCGTGGCGCAGGCCACGCTCGACCACGACACGGCGACCCTGGTCGAACTGCCGGAGCGCGACGATGCGATGCGGCGCGCCCACCCGACCCCGGACCACTGGCTGCCGTTCCTGTACGCCCTGGCCCTGGCCGACGACGGCGACGAGGTGCGCTTCCCCATCGAGGGGTTTGATCTCGGCTCGCTGTCCATGCGCAGCGTGGTGTGGGGGCAGCCGACCGGCGGCTGACCGTCCGCACGAAAAATCGGACATTAGATGTCCCGATATGCTAGGATCCCGCCACACCGGCTTGAGGGAGGCGGGACATGCGGACCTATCGGGGACAGCTGACGCGGATCGGGCCCTGGCGCGGGGGCATGCTCGTCGAGGAGGACCGGCGCACCGGCCGCCAGGCCGCCAAGGCCCGCATCCGGGGCGAGATCGACGGCCTGACCATCGGCGGCGTGACCCTCAAGCGCCCCGCCTGCACCGAGGGCCTGTTCCCCCGGCTCGAGGCCGGGCGCGAGGCCACCCTCTACGTGTACCGGCACCTCTTCCACAAGGACTACATCATCGGCGTGAAGTACGCCGACGACGGCGCCAGGCACGTCATGCCCGACAACGAGGTGCGCGGCACCATCCTCCAGTACGTCTTCGTGTGGCCGCTGCTGCTGGGCATCGCCGGGCTCATCGTCGGTTCGATCGTCGGCCTGGTGCTGCGGTTCATGGGCGACGTCCTGCCGCCGCTGTTCATGCTCGGCGGCGTCGGCCTGGCCTGGTGGTCGGCCTACCGCTTCCGCCAGGACCTGGCCCTGGCCCGCGCCGACTGAAAGCGCGGAACCCTCCGGTGGCGGAACGGCACCCATGGCGCCCGGCCATGATTATTTCGGACATATTTTATCTTTTATGCTATGATAGCCTTTCGCACATGGCCGGTCACTTCCGTGGAAAGGAAGAACCATGTCGCACAATCACTTGCCAAGATTCGCCCTGGTCGCTCTGACGGTTCTCGCCCTCCTCGCCTTCGGCCCCGCGGCGGTCCGGGCCGAGACG
>DAOPJF010000156.1:0-6403 GCA_035399525.1 Candidatus Krumholzibacteriia bacterium
TACATCGCGCTCAGGGGCTATCGGTTCGGCTCCCCCATGCTGCCAAAGTTCGGCTGGTGCCGCCCCGAGCTGGGCGCCCTGTCGCTGGCCTACGTCAGCGACCTGACGGTGTGGGAGAAGATCCGCGAGTTCAGCAGCGTGCGCGGACCGGGCACCACGCCGCCGAGCCGCATGCGCTGGCACCAGCTGATGGTGCGGGCCATGGCGGTGGTCATCAAGGGCTGGCGCAACAGCGGACGGCGCATCATCCCCGGCCTGATCACGCCCAACAACATCGTGGTGCCCGAGCCCGACTTCCGGCGCGGCGCCGTGCAGAACAACCTGACGGGCTGGCAGCGCTACGAGGGACCGCAGTCGCTGATCCGGCCGCTGTGGCGCAACATCTACCAGCACACCATCAGCCACTACCCGTGGACGCGGGAGTACCTCGAGCGGTCGTGGATCTTCGAGGCGGTGGTCGAAGCCCTGGGCGTGGACGACGCGCTGGCCTGGCTGCGCGAGCTGCAGGTCGAGCTGCGCGGTTCGGCGGACCCGGGCCCGGGCCTGGGCTTCGACGAGGCCCTGGACGCCTTCGTGCAGGCGCTGGAGACGCGCTACTACGAACCGCTGGCGCTCAAGGCGGCCATCCACCGCTACGAGGAATGGGAACGCGTGAACGCGCAGGCGTCGGCGCGGGCGCGGCTGGAGATCCTCGACGAGCTGGGCCGCCTGTTCCGGCTGGACCGCAAGCCGCCCATCGTGCGCTTCACGCTCTACCGCAAGACCTACTTCCGCGAGGCCGACCTGAAGCTGCTGGACATCTTCGACCGCCTGCTGATCCGCATCTTCCGGCACCCGGACCGGCGCATCGTGCAGATGGTCGAGCTGTCCGAGCTGCAGGCGGCGCTGGTGGACCCCGATGACCGCCTGGCCTTCAACCGGCTGGCCTTCCCCCACCGCCTGGGCGACGACCGCATCGAGCTGCGCACCATCGGCGACCCGGCGCGCGACCACGTCGTCGTGCGGTCGACGGTCACCGACCGCGAGGGCCTGCGCTACACCATCGGCGAGCCGACGGGTCCGGCCGAGATGGGCCAGCTCTACCGCCTGTTCCTGCAGTCGGGCTACCCGGTGCCGCTGGGCGAAGGCGACCACCACTACGTGGTCACCGACGCGGCCGAGCAGATCATAGGCGGCCTGATCTACCGGCCGCAGGACGAGCAGAGCGTGTTCCTCGAGGGGATCGTGGTGACGCCCACGCTGAGCGAGCGCGGCATCGCCGCGGCGGTGCTCGAGGACTTCTGCACGCGCATGGGCTCGCGCAGCTACCGGTACGTGAAGACGCACTTCTTCCTGCGGCGCTTCTACCAGAAGCACGGCTTCCGCACCGACGTGCGCTGGGGCGGCCTGGTGCGCCTGCTCTAGCGGGCGGGGCGCCCCGCCGAGGCTTCCTGCTCGAGCAGCTGCCGCTGCCAGCGGCCGTCGCCGCGCCACGGGCTGACCGGCCGCAGCGCCAGCAGGCCCGCCCGTCCGATGGACGCCTCCAGGTGCGCCACCTCGGCCAGGCGCGCGGCCAGCTCGGGCTCGGGCGCCGGCTCGAGCCCTTCCTGCCTGAGCAGCAGCGTGCCCTTGGCCCGGATGGCGAGCTCGGCCTGCAGCCGCAGCAGGCACAGCATGTCGGCCACCGTCTCGGGCCGCGCCAGCGAGCGCAGCGATTCCAGGTACCGGCCCAGCGGCGTCGCGCGCACCTCGCCCGAGCGGATCACCGCGAGCAGCTCGGCATCGCGGTCGAAGCCCCGCCCCAGCCAGGCGCGCAGCCGCCGCTCCCCCAGGTGGTGGGCGGCGGCCAGCACCGCCGGCACCAGCAGCAGCAGCGCCGCGGTGGCCGGCAGCGGCCAGGCGAGCAGGCGGTTGAAGCCCGCGTGCAGCAGCCAGGCCGCGACCAGCGACGCCGGCCAGGCCCAGCGGCGACGCGGACCGTCGCGCAGCATGCGCTGCACCACCGCGAACAGGGCCGCCGCGCCGCCGTGCATGACGGCCGTGCCCACGCCCCGGATGGCCCAGACCACCGGCGGCGCGCCCGGAGCCAGGTGCAGGAAGTAGAGGTTCTCGACGGTGGCGAAGCCCGCGCCGACGGCGAAGCCCAGCAGCAGCGCATCGACCAGGAACCCGATGCGCCGCGAGCCCACCTGCCAGGCGGTCCACGCCCCCTTGGCCGTCTCTTCGACCAGGGGTGCGACGTAGACGGCGAAGGCGGCACTGCCCAGGCCCGTCAGCGCCACGACGGTGTTGTTGACCACGAACGAGACGCCGGCGGCGACGGCGCCGACGACCAGCCCGACGACGATCCGGCGCGGACGCACGAGCCGCCAGGTGTCCAGGGCCGACAGCACCAGCAGGAAGATCTGCACCGGCACCAGGGCCAGCACCAGGGGCAGCAGCAGGGCCGCCGGACCGATTGCGTCACTCGAAGGCAAAGACGCCCTCGAAGCCGGCCAGGGACAGCACCTCGCGCACGTGGGGCCGCAGGTTCGCCAGCACCAGCGCATGGCCCGTGGCGGACAGGCGCTTCTGGGCCGCGGCCAGGATGCCGAGGCCGACGCTGGCGATGTAGTCGAGGCCGGTGAAGTCGAGGCGGGCGGAAGCGTCGAGGGCGGCCAGGAAGTCGCGCGCGGCCGGGGCGCTGGCGGCGTCGAGGCGGCCGGTCAGGGCGATGGTGCCGTCCTCGGTGCGCCGGATGTCGAACACGCGGTCATTCTCCCGTCAATGGCCACAGCTCCTGCAGGTTGCGGGACGCCGCGGCCTCGCGCCTCAGCAGGTCGGCGATGGTCGTCTGCTCGAGGATCTCCGAGACCCGGTCGGCCAGGTGGCGCCACACCGGGCGCAGGCCGCAGTCGGACATCCGCGGGCAATCGAGGTCGCCGATGTCGTTGCACTGGTACTCGAACATGTCGTCGCCGCACACGCTGCGGATCACCGCCCCGGCGCTGATCGTCTCCGGGGTCCCGGCCAGCGTGTAGCCGCCGTGGCGTCCGCGCACCGCTTCCACCACGCCGCCGCGCCGCAGCATGCCCAGCAGCTTGGCGACGGTGGGCTCGGGCAGGTTCTCGCCGAGCGCCAGCTCGCTGAGGGTCTTCTGCCCGCCGTCGGCGGCCAGCCGCATGGTCAGGCGCACGGCCTGCTCCTCGGCCCTGGTCACTCGGAACATCCTACGTCTCCCGGAACAGCGTGACAACGGTCGGATCGGGCGAGCCGTCCGCACGAAAGCATGACTACAAGAGTAAACTATTCCGGATGGAACCGCAAGATCGGCCCGGTCCGGCGGTCAGTCGGGGGTGATGATGTCCATCTTCAGGAAGTCGCCGTACATGTCGGCGGCGCGCGACTGGATGTCGCGGTAGGCGGCCGCCCGGGACATGGCGTGCAGGTAGGGCTTCAGCTCGTCGAAGCGCAGGCCGTCCTCGCGCTGCATCAGCAGCAGCCGCGCCGCCAGCACGCTGTCGGGACGGGCCAGCATGGCGAGGTTCACCGGCAGGTCCAGCGCCTGCAGCACGACCAGGCTGCTGTCCTCGGCCGTGGGCGCGGTGGCCACCGCGACATCCTCGGCGACGCGGACCTGCCAGCCCCGGGTCCACCAGTCGGCGGCCGGCGGGGCCGGCGGCTCGGGCTCGGGCCGCGGCCGGACCGGCTCATGGGCCGGCGCGGCCTCGATCACCGGCGGCGGCGACAGCACGAGCCAGGGCCGCGGCGGCGTGCCCGTGCCCCGGTCAAGGTCCAGCGGCGAGAAGAAGCGGTGGATCCAGGCCTCGGGCAGCGCCAGGACCCCGCCCAGCAGCGCGAACGCCACCGCCGTGGCCGCCGGCCATCGCCACGGCGAACCGCGACGGCGGGCCGCCCGGATCAGGCGATCAGCCATCGCCCAGGACCAGGCGGCCGTGGTGCAGCGGGGCGCCGCCGTCGTCCAGGTGCAGCGCCAGGTCGTCGCCGATCGCGACGGCCGTCCCCCGGCGCGGCGGACCGCCGGACCCTTCCGGCCCGTCCGGCCGCACGACGACGCGCCGGCCGAGCACGGCCGACGACGCGCGGTAGGCATCGACCAGGGGGCCCGGACCGTCGGCCTGCAGGGCGGTCCAGCGGGCCGCGATCCGCTCCAGCACCGCGACGGCCAGCGCCGCGACGCCCCGGTCGCAGCGCTCGGCCAGGCACGCCGCAGGCAGGCCGTCCACGTCGCCGGGGGCCGTCGCCACGTTCACCCCGATGCCCAGGAAGACGCGCTCGATGCGGCCGTCCCGGACCCGCACGGCCGTCAGGACGCCGCCGAGCTTGCGGCCGTCCAGCAGCACGTCGTTGACCCACTTGAGGCCGAGCTCCGCGGCGGAGCCCATGACGCCGGCGACGGCCTCGAGGGCGGCCACGGCCGGCAGGGCGGGCAGGGCCGGGCCCCAGGCGGCCGCGGGCAGGTCGGCGTCCAGGACGGCGCACAGGTGCAGGTTGCCCCGCAGCGCGCGCCAGGGCCGGCCGTGCTGGCCGTGGAAGCCCTCGCCTTCGCCCGCCAGGGCGAACAGGTGGCCGGCCGGCAGGACGCCGTCGGCGGCGAGCTGGCGCAACGCATCGTACTGGGAGCCGGCGGTTCGCCCCACCGCCCAGCCGCGAGCCCAGAACCCGGGGTCCGGTCCCGCCGGCAGCCCGAACGAACGGGTGTCCGCGCCTCCGCCCAGGGCCGGCCAGACGGCGTCGCCGACCGGGCCGGGGCCCGCAGACGCGGTTTCGGCCAGGCCCAGCACGCGGGCCCCCATGGTGTCGCAGATCAGGTTCAGGGCTCCTCCTCGGGCGGGCCTAGCCGTCCCATCATCAAGCCTTTGCAGTCAATTGAAAAGGGCTTTGCCCACCGCGGCGGCCATGCTAGGGTGACGCGGTTCAGCCCGTCCGCCCGCCACGCGGACCCGCGCAGCGTCGTGGCACCCGCCACCTGCGCCCTTTCCGCCAGACCAAAGGAGGCAGCATGCGGAATCGAATCGCCTGTTCCCTGTTCACGGCCGGCTTCGTGCTCGCCGTGGCCGGCGGAGCAATCGCCGCCGGATTCAACATCTACGAGGCGGGCGCCCGCGCCACCGCGCTCGGCTGCGCCTTCACGGCGACCGCCGACGACGGCTCGGCCCTGTTCTACAACGCCGCCGGACTGTCGTTCCTGTCCGGACAGTCCATCGACCTGAACGTGATGCCCATCCGCCCGGACTTCAAGTTCGCCGAGGCGACCGACACCGCCGGCAACCCGGCCACGGGTGAAGCCGAGTCGAAGACCTTCCTGGTTCCCGGCGCCTACTACACCAACAACAACGGCGGCAAGCTGGCGTTCGGCGTGGGCACCTACGCCCCGTTCGGCCTGGGCGTCACCTGGGCCGACCCCGACAACTGGGTCGGCCGGCAGGCCAGCTACGACGTCATCATCGAGACCATCTACACGACGCCCGCGGTGTCGTACATGGTCGCCGACGGCCTCGCCCTGGCCGTGGGCCTGGACGTCGCCTTCCAGAAGATCGAGCTGAACCGGATGGTCCTGGACCCGACCACCGGCGGCAACGCCATCGACACGAAGATCGAGGGCTCCAGCAGCATCCACGCCGCCCCCTCGTTCGGCCTGATGTACCGGCCCGACGACAAGCTGAGCCTGGGCGCCATGTACCACATGGCCCAGACCATGACCTACGACGACGGCGACGCCACGCTGACGAACATCGGCGCGGCCGGCAGCCCGTCGCACCAGTTCGCGAGCACGCTGCTGCAGGCCCTCGGCGGCACCAGCGAGCAGCTGACCTCGAAGATCAAGTCGGAGCTGAGCCTGCCCTGGATCCTGAGCCTGGGCGCCTCGTACTGGCTGACGCCCGACCTGCGGGTCGAGGGCAACTACGTGTACTACGGCTGGAGCGAATTCCAGGACCTGGCCCTGGACGCCGAGAACGACGCCCTCGACCAGACCCTGCACTTCGGCTACGAGGACTCGTGGCAGGTGCGGTTCGGCGCCGAGTACGTGCTGAACGAGAAGGTCGACCTGATGGTCGGCTACGTCTACGACACCACGCCGCAGCCGCTGGAAGCCGTCAGCCCCATCCTGCCGGACAGCGACCGCAACGACTACTCGCTGGGCCTGCGCTACCGCACCGGTCCCTGGGACCTGGTCGGCAGCTACATGGTGGTCGTCGGCACCGAGCGGACGAACATCGAGAACGGCCAGCCCGTGCGCAACTCCGAGTCGTACCCCGTGGGCTCGTACAAGTCGCTCGCGAACATCTTCGGCCTGGGCGTCGCCTACCACTTCTAGAAAGGAGGAACCGCAATGAAGAGCACGTACATCAAGATCCTGACGCTGCCGGTGCTGCTGGGCCTCCTGGTCGCCGGCTGCTCCCTCGACGAGCCTTCCAGCCCG
>DAOPJF010000157.1:0-6388 GCA_035399525.1 Candidatus Krumholzibacteriia bacterium
GCGCCAGGATCGATCACCAGGTCACGCCCGGTTCGGCGCATCGCGACCGCAACAACCCGTTGTGGGAGGTGAACCTGCTCGACCTGGTGATCCGCCACTCGAGTGCGAACCACAAGCGCGAGACGATCGCCTGGTCGAAGCGGCGGCAGGCGAGTGCGGAGCGACTGGCGATCCTGCTGGTCTGGCGCAACTACATGAAGGGGCGGCGGGAGAAGGTGCGGGGGAGTCCGACGCCGGCGATGGAGCTAGGGATCACTGATCGCCGGCTCAGGGTTGGTGAGCTGTTGGCGGAGCGGTTGTTCCCAGCGCACGTGGCCATGCCGAGGCGGTGGGCGTCCTACTATCAGCGGGGTATCGATACTGTGGCAATGGGCCATGCACAGCGGCGGCACGCCCTGCGGTATGGGTTCTAGCCGACCGGGTCAGAGGGCTGTGGTGCAAGACCGAGCGTAGACACAATCACGAAGGCACAACCATCAGTCCTGGATCTGGGGGGTGTCGGGGGCGCCGCCCACATGGCACTTCACGCACAACTGCCCCTCCCCAGGCGCCCCGTACGGATTGGGGATCGCCCACGACCCCGAAGCCGCCCCGTCGTCGTTCAGCCGGGCGACCCGGAAGTCCCAGCGCCCCGACGCCGGCGCCGACGAGGCGTGGGCGCGGTGGCAGGTCAGGCACATGGGGAAGGCCGAACCCGCGGGGCCGGCCGTCGCGTCGATGGTGGCCGCGGGGGACTCGAACGGCACGACGGGGAGGTAGGCCGTGGCTGCGACGCCTCCGGTCGGATTGTCGGCGCCGGCGTAGCGGTTGTACTGCAGGCGCTCGCTGCCGCCCAACGCCTCGTGCGACGGGTGCTCGAACCCGCTGATGCCCCGGGGACGGTCATGGTACATGCCGTGGCAGTTGGCACACCACTGGTTCATGCCGTTCCGGTAGGCCGTATGGGTGTCCCAGGACTCGACCGCCAGGGGGTCGCCGACATCCAGTCCCTCCGCGTCGGGTGCGGCATAGGTGAACTGGTAGAGCCCGCTCTGCACCGGGCCGACACCGTTCAGCATCCGGAAGCTGGCATTGCCATGGGGATCGTGGCAACTGGTGCAGCCGAGCGAGGCGGACGGGAAGGTGCCGCCCGGCGCGGTCGCCCAGCGCGAGTCCGGGCTCGTACCCTGGTCCATCGAAACGATGCTGTGCCCGGCGGCTTCGCCGTGGATGGGGGACAGGGCGCCCCCGGCGGCGTCATTCAGGTTGTCCTCGAGCAGGAAGACGAAGTTGCCGGCGCCGCGCTCCGGCGGGGGCAGCAGGGGGTTCTGGCCGAACACGCCCAGCGGCGCCCCGTGGCAGGTCAGGCAGACGTCCGTGGGGGTGGCGGCCACCAGCAGGGGCTCGCCTCCGGGCAGGAGGACGGGGTCGGCCGTGCCTTCGTGCGTGATGTGGCACGCGCCGCAGGCGGCCACACCGCCGTCGTGGAAGGCCGCGGCCGGCGAGGATGCGCAGGCGGCCAGGCCGGCTGCCAGGCCGGCGGCCACGGCGCGGCGGATGATGGAGCTCGGAATACGGGTCACGATGGCGGCTCCTCGGGCGTACCGTCTGCGGTTCGATGGCTTGATGATAGCACACCGGCCGGCCGCATTCACCCCCAGTTGAAAGCCCCGCGGAGCGGACTCCGCGGGGCTTCCCCTGTCTACGCTCTCTCACGCTCGATGATAGATCGCTCCTTGGGAACGATGGGACCTATCGAACCCGAGTCGTCTAGAAAGGCGCGTCGCCCAGGTCCTTCGCATGGCACTTGTTGCACAGCGAGCGCTGGTTCTGCACGAACGTGTACTCGTAGTACATGTTGTCGACGTCGCTCTGCACGGCGCCGCCGTCGGTGATCATCGGGTGCGAGTCGGCGATGAAGGTCTCGGCCATGTCCCAGCGGGCGATGTCCTCGAACGGCGAGGCATGCGCACGGTGGCAGCTCAGGCACATGACCTGGTCGGCCGCGGTCGGGCCGGCGGTGTAGTTCATCGAGTCGGCGGTCTCGAGGTCGACGTTGACGGCCTCGAAGGGCACGATGCCCCAGTACGAGGTGGCCGCGTTGCCGCCCAGCAGGTCGTCGGTGCTCACGTAGGCGTTGTACGTGGCGGCGATCGACGAGCCCATGTCCTCACCGGTCGGGTGCACGAAGTTGGTCGTGTTGCCGGCGTGGAAGTTGGTGTGGCAGTTCGCGCACCACTCGCTCATGCCCGACTTGTAGATGGTGTGCTTGCTGTTGGTCTCGTTGCCGTTGGTGGCGCCGACCATCGTGCGGCGGCTGTTGCCCTTGGCCAGCGGAGCCGCGGCCGAGAAGTTGTAGCGGCCGCCGTTGTAGACGGGGCCCATCTCGGTGCCGTACAGCAGGCGGAAGTTCATGTTGCCATGGGGATCGTGGCAGCTGGTGCAGCCCAGGTACTGGCTCTGGAACGTGCCGCCGGGAGCCTGGGTCAGGGTCGCGTCCTGGGTCAGGCCGCGGCCGGGAGCGACGACGTTGTGGCCGTGGGCGTCGCCCTCGCTGGTGGCGGTGCCGCCGTGGCTGCTCCACGAGTAGGTCTTGGTCAACCAGTAGAAGTCGCCGCCGGGGCCGTAGCCCGCGCCGCCGTAGAACTGGCCGTAGCTGGCGTGGCAGGTCAGGCACTGGTCGGTGGCGCTGGCGGTCTTCAGCAGGTACGCATTGCCCGTCGGGTGGGCGGCGTCGATGAGGGCGCCGTCCTGGCTGTTGTGCATGGTGTGGCAGCCGGCGCACTCGGCGACGCCGCCATCGTGGAAGGCCAGCGCGACGTTGGCGCTCAGGCCCAGGGCGAGGACCAGGGTGATCTTCAGGAGAGTCTTCACAGTTCAGCCTCCGTTTTGAGTGAACGATCCGCCGTGCCGGGGCACGACGACTTGCGGTCCGAATCCGCTCAGGGCCTCGTCGCCGGGAAGGACCGCATGGCAGCACGGTCCGTCCCGGCTCCGCCGAGAACGATTCGATCCACGACCTGGGCAGCAGCGCTGCTCATGGACATTTCCCCGCCTTCGCTCTGCGAGTCGAAGACGTGGAAAACCTGCACGCGGCCGAGGTAGCCCTGGGCCACGTAGATCAATCCGTCGTTGCTCGCGGCGATGTCCGCGGGATGGTAGAACTGGCCTGCCCGCGCGCCCGCCGTGCCGAACTCGCTGACGAACGCGAGGTCGGTCCCGAAGACCAGGATCTTGGCGCGCATGCGGTCGAGCACCAGCAAGGTCCCGCCGGGCCCGCAGGCCACTCCCACCGGCAGGGCCATGCGGCCGACCGTCGAGCCGAAGCGGCCGAACATGCCGTCGGCTCGGCCGTCGGCCGTCACGATGAAGACCCGGCGCTGCTCGCCGCCGGGCACGTAGATGCGGCCGTCCGGCCCGAGGGCGGGGCGGCCGAAATGGGTGTCCCTGGCGTCGGCGTCGCCGACCTGCATCGTCCAACGCAGGCCGCCGGTGGCCAGGTCGTGCCGGGCCAGGCGGCCGTCGGCGGGGTCGAGGGTCAGCAGGTCGCCGTCCGGCAGCACGGTCAGAAGCGTCGGATTCCAGTCGCCGCCGGGAGCCTCGAGGGCCAGAGGGGCCGGCTCGCCGAAGATGTCCAGATGGCTCACGGTGAAGGTGCGGCCGTTCCGCGTGTCGACGTACAGCAACGTGCCGTCAGGCGCGATGGCGCCCGAGGACGGCCACTGGATCGACGCCAGCGGGCTGGTGCGCATGACCTGGACATGGGCCGCGGTCAGCACGTGCAGGGCCGTCTGGCGCGTGTCGGTCACGCAGACTTCGCCGGTGGCGGGGTCGCAACTGACGTGCGTCGGCAGCGAGCGGCCGACAGCGCCGAGGTCAAGATCCAGGGTGGTTTCGTACTGGAAGATGATGGCTGCCGGAGCCGGGAGCGCGAGAACGAGAATCGTTACCAGGAAAAGCAAACCCGTGAAAAATTTGACATTCGAATGTCGCATTTTCCACGTCCCTTCCTGGTGCCGTGTCAGCATTTTGTCACCGCTGGGATGAATTCCGGGGCGAGACCGGGCAGAATGCCCGTCCTCCTGCGCTGGAAGAATCATATCAGAGTGGTGGGGCAAGTCAATCCCTTTGAAGAAAAAATAACACCTAGCGTTTTATTTTGTCATACGGTGTGTGTCTGGATTGGCAACTGGCTTACAGACTTTCGGTTACGATTCTTTGAAAATGAACAACAGCGGCGGCCCCTAGGGGGAGCCGCCGCTGTCATCGTTTCGTCACCCCGCCGGCGGGGTTTTGTCACCGGCGTGTCACGCCATCGGGCCTACGGTGTCCGCTTCGCGCGGAGCTTGTCGGTGTGGCAGCCGACGCACAGCCGGCCGCCCGGATCGTCCCGCATGAACTTCGGCCAGGGCGTGCCGTGGGGGTCGTGGCAGCTGTTGCAGTGCATCGGGCCGCCCGTGCGCGGGTCGATGCTGTCGGCCCCCATCGGGTGGTCGGTGTGCTGCGCGTAGCTGTGGCAGCCCAGGCAGACCTCGGGCTCGGCGGCGCCAGCTTCGCGGTTCTTGCTCGCCAGGTGCGGGTCGTGGCAGACGGTGCAGGTCGACGAGCCGATGGACGGGTGCCGGTTCGCGGCCCGGCGCACCTGCTCGGTCTTGTCGTCATGGCACTGGGCGCAGGCCTGCACCTCGCCCCGCGGCAGCAGCCGGTCGCCACGAGCCGTGTGCGGCGAGTGGCAGACCGTGCACGACTCGGCCCCGGTGAGCGGCGCGTGCTCGATCCCGGCCTTCAACTCCTCGCCCAGGCCCGGGTGGCAGCCCAGGCACAAGGCCTTCTGGTCCTGGATCAGCTTGGGCGTCGCCCCGGCGTGGCAGGTGGCGCAGTCGCCCGCGGCGTACGGTCCGTGGCTGACCCGGTGGGGCAGGCCCTGGCGATCCGAGGCGTGGGGCGAGTGGCAACCGGCGCAGTCGGCCTGGTCCACCGGGAAGCCCTTGTGCAGGGGCCGGATGGACGCGGGCGCGGTGTCATGGCAGTCGGCGCACAGCCCCGGCACGGCCTTGACCAGGTTCATCGGCACGGTGCCGCCGTGCGGGTCGTGGCAGTCGAGGCAGGCGCCGTCGCCGAACGGTGCGTGCACGTGCTTGCGGGTCCCATCCTTCTTCAGGTCCTCGTGGCAGCCCAGGCACAGGTCCTGCGCCCTGGCCTTCAGCAGCGAGGGCTGCGCGGCCGCGTGGGGGTCATGGCAGTCGGTGCAGCGGCCTTCCTTGACCGGGGTGTGGGCCAGGGCGGGGTCGGGCACCAGGTCGCCCAGGTCGTGGCACGCCGTGCAGGTGGCGGCCACCGTCGTCGTGTTGAGCATGTGCTCGCCGCGGCTGGCGTGGGGGTTGTGGCAAGCCGAGCATTCCCCGTCGGCGAAGGGCTGGTGCACGACCTTGGCCGCCGCCGGCGCGAGGCCGTCGTGGCAGTTGGCGCACAGGGCCTTCTGGTCGGCCACGGGCGCGGCGCCCTCGTGGCACATGGCGCAGTCGCGGTCGGCGAAGGGCGGATGCAGGTTCGGCTGCATCAGGCCCTTGGCGGCCGAGCGGTGCGGGGCGTGGCACCCCGTGCAGTCGACGCCCTCGAGCACGCGGCCGAGGTGAGCGTCCTGCAGCGAGCGGCTGGACTCGTCGTGGCACCGGAAGCACAGGGCCGGCGCGCGCTCGACCAGGAAGCCGGCGCCCGCGCCGCCGTGCGGCTTGTGGCACTCGAGGCACGAGTCCTCGGCCGGGGCATGGACCACGGCTGCGCCTTCGGCGCTGGCGATGTCCGCGTGGCAGAGGCCGCACAGCATGGCCGGCGGCGCCTGCAGCAGCGCCTTCTGCTCCGAGTTGTGCGGATCGTGGCAGGCCGTGCAGTTGCCTGCGGCGACGGGGGCGTGCGCCTGCCAGTCGGCGCCGACCGGCGTGCCGGTGTCGTGGCACTGGGCGCAGGTCTCGCCGACCGAGGCGCGCAGGATCGCCGGGTTGGCGCTGCCGTGCGGACCGTGGCAGTCGAGGCAGGCGCCGTCGGCCGCGGGCTGGTGCAGGCTGCCGCCCTGGGGCTGCTCGCGCAGGTCGGCGTGGCAACGTCCGCAGAGCTCGGGGCCGTCGGCCACCAGCAGCGCGGGGCGCGCCGACTCGTGGGGGGCGTGGCAGGTCAGGCACTCGCCGCGGGCTACCGGGTCGTGGTTGAATTCCTGGGCGATCTCGATGCGGACCGCCCGGTGGCAGTCCAGGCAGAGATCACCGGCGGGCAGCTTCAACAGCCGCGGCTCGTTGGACGTGTGGGGGTCGTGGCAGCGGGCGCAGTCCTGCTTCGCCACGGCGGCATGGACGACCATGCCGTCGGCCCCGCTCAGCACGCCGTCGTGGCAGCCGAGGCAGAGTTCGTTCTC
>DAOPJF010000158.1:0-6357 GCA_035399525.1 Candidatus Krumholzibacteriia bacterium
CTTCGGGATCCTCGACGTTTTCCATTGCGCTCGGGTCGAAAATTCCGTATCCGCTGGATCGAGATGGCACGCGTCAAGGCCCTGATCGCCAACGATCCGCTCCGTCGGTGGACCGCCTCCGACGCCCTCGACCTCTACAACATCCCGAGGTGGGGCTGCGGCTACTTCAAGGTGAACGACAAGGGCAACCTGATCGTGTCACCGCGCAGCGAGGCCGAGGGCATCAAGACGGGCTGGCACCGCAGCGTGCTGCTGGTGCTGGCCATCACCCTGCACAACATCCCCGAGGGGCTCGCGGTGGGCGTGGCCTTCGGCGCGGTGGCCAGCGGCATCGAATCGGCCAACCTCGGCGCCGCGGTGGCCCTGGCCCTGGGCATCGGCATCCAGAACTTCCCCGAGGGCCTGGCCGTGGCCGCGCCGCTCCGGCGCGAGGGCTGGACGCGGCGCAAGGCGTTCCTCTACGGGCAGGCCTCGGGGCTGGTCGAGCCCGTGGCCGGCGTCATCGGCGCGGCCGCCGTGCTGTGGATGCGGCCCATGCTGCCCTATGCCCTGGCGTTCGCGGCGGGCGCGATGATCTACGTGGTGGTCGAGGAGCTGATTCCCGAGTCGCAGCTGCAGAAGAACACCGACCTGGCGACGGTGGGCGCGATGCTGGGCTTCGCGGTGATGATGATGCTGGACGTGGCGCTGGGGTGACGCGGGCGAGGGCCTAGAGCCGGACCGGCTTGCACAGCCACTTCTTGTCGTCGGCGGCGCGGCCGCAGTCGCGGCACACCAGCGTGGGCTTGGCGACGATGGTCTTGAGCAGGTCGAGATCCTTCACGTACTGGCTGGCTTTCCACTTGCACAGCGGCTTGGCCTTGTCGCCCATCCCGTCCTCCCGCCGGCGCCCGCGCCGGATGCGTTTGATCGTGCCCTCGTGCGCTTTCCAGTGTATCTTCGGCGGGACCGTTCCGCCAACGCCGCATCGCACCGGAGATTCCATGGCCCGCCGCGCGTCCGCAATCCCGCCCGGATCCGATCGCTCCGCCGTCGTCGTGCGAGGCCTGTTGCTCGCGATCGGGGCGGTGCTGCTGCTGGCGACGGCGCTGCTGCGTCCCATCGACGGCGACGAGGGCTACTACGCGGCGGCGGCCGGGCTGACGGCCGGTGGCGCCGCGCCCTACGCCGACTACTTCTATCCCCAGGCGCCGTTGCTGCCGTACCTCTACGCGCCGCTGGTCAAGGTCGCCGGGCCGGACCTGCGGGCGCTGCGGCTGCAGTCGGCGGTGCTGGCGGTGCTGACGCTCGTGCTGTGGGGCGCTCTCCTGGCGCACGTGTGGCGCGGCCGCCCGTGGCTTCAGGTCGCGGGGCTGGCGCTGCTGGTCGCCGCGCCGGGGGTGGTGTCGTGGGCGGTGACGGTCAAGACCTACGCGCTGACCGGGCTGCTGTCGCTGGCGGCCCTGGCGGCGCTGGCCCGCGGTGTCGAGCACGACGCCCGCCCCGGGTGGCTGGCCGCAGCGGGGCTGGCGGCGGGGCTCGCCGGATCGGTGCGCCTGTTCTTCGCGCCGGTCGGCCCGGTCCTGGCACTGGCGCTGGTGCTGTGGCCCGCGGCAGGAGGACGGCGCCGCGCGCTGGCCGGGGCCGCGTGGCTGCTGGCCGGGACCGCGCTGGGCCTGGCGCCCCTGGCCGCGGCCTGGCTGCAGGCGCCTGGCGTCGCGGTGTTCAACAACGTGGGCTACCACGAGCTGCGGTTCAGCGAGCTGCGCGACCTGCACCCGGACGCCGGCCTGGGGCGCCGGGCGATCGCCTCGCTCATCGGCACGTCCCGCGTCCTGGCCACGCGCCCCTACCTGTTGGGCAGCCTGCTCCTGGCGGCGTGGGGCGCCGCGGGACTCGGCCGCTCGACGGGGGCCGAGGGACGGTTCCTGCGGGCGTCCGGCCTGGCGGCGGCGGTGCTGCTGCTGGCGGCGATGGCGCCCGACCCGGTCCACGCCCAGTACTTCACCTCGCCGTTGGTCATCGCCCTGCTGCCCCTGGCCACCGCCGGCCTGGCGCGGCTCGGCGCCTCCTCGCGCCGGCAGGGGCTCGCGGCGGCGGCGGCGGCCCTCGTGGTCGGCGGCGGGTTGCTGGGCGTGCTGCGGCCCGGCATGGTCCGCGATCCCCTGTGGAGCCTGGCGAACTACGACCAGGTGGTGGCGGACATCCAGGCCCGCACGCGTCCGGGCGACACGGTGTTCTCGTTCTGGCCCGGCTACGTCTTCGGGGCCGACCGGCGTTACCTGCCCGGCATGGAGAACCAGTTCGCCATCGGCGTGTCCGAGGCGCTCGACGCCGAGCAGAGGCGGCGCTTCCACGTGGCTGGACGCCACGAGCTGGCCCGGGCGTTCGCCGCCCGCGAGCCCGCCCTGGTGGTGCTGGGCGCCTGGATGAACGAGGTCAACACCGCCCTGGATGACCACCAGATGACCGAGCTGCTGGCGGTCTTCCACGCGCAGTACGACGCCGTGGCGGCCGACGGCGATGTGACCCTCTGCGCGCCGCGCCGCCACCCGTGACGCGCGCCGGGATGCCGCGAGTCGACGCGCGGGTCTGCGTGTGCTAGTTTTCGGCCGTCCCGGCCCTGCCCGTCCCTTCATCCAGGATGGTGTGCTTGTCTCCGCAGACGCGTGCGAACCTGCCATCGGCCCGATCCGCGGGGTCGGTCCGATGAACGGGCCTGCCGCCTGGATCTTCGACCTGGACGGGACCCTGATCGATTCGGGCCTGGACATCGCGCTGTCGGCCAACGTGGTGCGCAGCCGCTTCGGGCTGCCCGGGTTGCCGGTGCCGGTGCTGACCGGCTACGTGGGCGACGGCGTGCGCCTGCTGCTGGCGCGGACCCTGGGGCACGACCTCGAGAGCGGCCGGACCGGTCTGCCCGTGGCCGATGCGCTGCTGGACGAGGCGCAGGTCGTGTTCGCCGAGCATTACGGCGCGCACCTGCTGGACCACACGCGCCTGTATCCCGGCGTGCGCGGCGTGCTGGCCGAGCTCGGTCCGGCGCCCCTGTGCGTGGCGACCAACAAGCCGCGGCGGTTCGCGCTGGACATCCTGGCGGGGCTGGGCGTGGACGAGCTGTTCCATGCGGTGGTCGGCGGCGACGATGTGCCCGTGCGCAAGCCCGACCCGGCGCACCTGCGGGCCTGCCTCGCGGGGCTGGAGGTGGACCTGGCGCGCGTGGTGGTGGTGGGGGACAGCCCCAACGACATCGCCGCGGCCAGGGGGCTGGGCGCGGTGGCCGTCGGCTGCACCTACGGTCTGGTGGATCCCGAGCGGGTGCGCGCAGCGGCGCCGGACCACGTGGTCGACGACATCACCGCGCTGGCGGGGCTCTTCCCCGGCGGCACGGCGCGGCCGCGGGACGTCATAGGCCCTGGCGAAGACGCGTGAGGGCGGCGCGGACGCCCGCGCGGGTGTAGGGATCGTCGGGGGCGGGCGGGCCGTCGCCCTCGAAGCGGGGACGCTCGCCGTAGGTGCGGCCCCAATGGACATCGGCTTCGCGGACGAGGTCGTCGAGCCGGGCGTCGCTGCCGAGCACGCCGTCGAGCCAGGCGGCCAGGAAAGCGGCGGGGTCGTCGACCTGGCCGGGCGCCAAGGCCAGGGCGTCGGCCAGGCGGGCCAGCAGGGCCTCGGCCAGCGAGCCCTCGGGATCGTCGAGGAGAGACTCGAGCAGGCGCCGGATGCCGAGCAGGACCTGCCCGGTGCGGGGCACGGGCGAAGCGCCCTTGAGCGGCGCACCACGGCCGACCGCCTCGGCCAGGTCGAAGGGCCGTCCGCGGCGGATCTCGCGCTCGAGAGCGGAGTCGTCGTCGGCCGGGACGTCGGGATCGTGATCATCGTCGCGCATGATGCGACCATAGCAGAGGTGGACCGGGAAGTGAACCGCAGCGCCGACCTCCCCGAACCGAAGGACGCCCCGGCGCACCTGGCCGCCGGCCTGCCGGCCGCGCCCGGGCAGTTCGTGCTCGAGCGGCGCCGGCGCCTGGTGGCGCCGCTGTTGCCGGCCGGCTGCGGGCACCTGGTGGACATCGGCTGCGGCAACGGTGCCCAGACCCTGCGGCTGGCCGACCTGGCGCAGCGGGTCACGGGCGTGGACATCGACGCGCACTTCGTCGACCTGTTCCGCCGCGGCATCGCCGACGCCGGGCTGGCGGACCGCGTCGCGGCCCTGGTGGCCGGAGGCTCGGCCGTGCCCCTGCCCGACGGCGCCGCCGACGCGGTGACCTGCTTCACCGTGCTCGAGCACGTGCCCGACGAGCGGGCGGCCCTGGCCGAGATGCATCGCCTGCTGCGGCCCGGCGGTCGCCTGGTGCTGACCGTGCCGAACCGCTGGTGGCTGTTCGAGACCCACGGCGCCGACCTGCCGCTGCTGCCCTGGAACCGCGTGCCGCTGGTCAGCTGGTGGCCGCGGGCGCTGCACGACCGTTGGGCCCGGGCCCGCATCTACCGACGCCGCGAGATCACGGCGCTGGTCGAAGCGGCCGGATTCACCGTGACCGAAGCATTCCGCATGACCGCGCCCATGGACGTGATACCATGGGCGCCCCTGCGCCGCCTGGCCCGCGCCACCCTGTTCGGCGCCGACCGCGCGGCCGTCCCCGTCCTGGCCACCGAGATCGTGGTGGCCGCCGAAAGGTGAGTTCCATGGCGAAGCGATTCTCCCTGTCGCGCCTCGTCCCGGTGCTGGCGCTGGTCCTGGTGGCGGCCGCCTGCAGCCGCGCGCCCCAGCCGCCGGTGGCGAAGAAGATCCCCCACGAGCTGGTGGCCCACGGCGACGTCCGCGTGGACGACTACTACTGGCTGAACGAGCGCGACAATCCCGAGGTGCTGGCATACCTCGAGGCCGAGAACGCCTACACCGACGCCATGACCCGCAAGCTGGACGGCCTGCGCGCCGCGCTGTTCGAGGAGATGAAGGGGCGCATCAAGGAGGACGACGCCTCCGCGCCCTACTTCGAGAAGGGCTTCTGGTACTACACGCGCTACGTCGAGGGCGGCGAGTATCCCCTGAACTGCCGCCGGCAAGGCGCCATGGACGCGCCCGAGCAGGTCATGTTCGACGGCAATGCCCTGGCCCTGGGCCACCGGTACTTCGCCCTGCGCGGCGTGGAGGTGAGCCCCGACACGCGGCTGGCGGTCTGCGGCATCGACACGGTGGGCCGGCGGTTCTACACGCTCAAGGTGCGCGACCTGGCCACCGGCGCCTGGCTGCCCGACGCCATCGAGGGCGTGACGGCCAACGTGGCCTGGGCCATGGACAACCGCACCCTGTTCTACGCCCGCCAGGACCCCGTGACCCTGCGCGAATTCCAGGTGTGGCGCCATGTGCTGGGCACGCCTGCCGCGGACGACGTGCTGGTCTACCAGGAGGACGACGACACCTTCAGCGTGGGCGTCGGGCGCACCAAGTCCGACCGCTACCTGCTGATCGAGAGCAACCAGACCCTCAGCAGCGAGACCCGCATCCTCGAGGCCGACGATCCGACCGGCACGTTCCGCGTCTTCCAGCCGCGGCAGCGCGACCTCGAGTACCACGTCGAGCACCAGGGCGACCGCTTCCTGGTCCTGACGAACCTGTTCGCCACCAATTTCCGCCTGATGGACTGCCCCCTGGACCGCACCTGGCTGGCCAACTGGCGCGAGGTGGTGCCGCACCGCGACGACGTGCTGATCGAGGACTTCGAGGTGTTCACGGACTGGCTGGTGCTGGCGGAGCGCCGCGGCGGCCTGACCCACCTGCGCGTCCTGCCCATGGACGGCGGGCCGGATCACGAATTGGCCTTCGCCGACCCCACCTGGGCGGTGTGGTCCGAGGCCAACCCCGAGATGGACACCGACGTGCTGCGCTTCGGCTACACGTCGCTGACCACGCCCCGCACCGTGTACGCCTACGACATGCGCACGCGGGCGCAGACCCTGCTCAAGCGTGACGAAGTGCTCGGCGGGTTCGACCCGGAGAACTACGTCAGCGAGTACATCCACGTGCCCGGGCGGGACGGGGTCGAGGTGCCCGTGTCGCTGGTCTACCGCAAGGGCACCCCGCGCGACGGCTCGGCGCCGCTGCTGCTGTACGGCTACGGCTCGTACGGCTACAGCTCGAGCGCCTCGTTCCATTCGACGGTGCTTTCCCTGCTCGACCGCGGCTTCGTCTACGCCATCGCCCACGTGCGCGGCGGCCAGGAGATGGGCCGGCAGTGGTACGAGGACGGCAAGCTGCTGAAGAAGAAGAACACGTTCACCGACTTCATCGACTGCGGGCAGGCCCTGGTCGACCGCGGCTACACGTCGCGCGACCGCCTGTTCGCCATGGGCGGCTCGGCGGGCGGCCTGCTGATG